>NZ_JAVKVB010000004.1:0-287153 GCF_031460975.1 Thermosynechococcus sp. HY213
AGCACGACTTCAGTGCGTTGAAGCGAGCGCGGATGTATGCAGGGTCAAACAGTTCGATTGATGAGGTGATTCGCAAGTATTGTGCTGGATAATGTCTCATTCTTTATTGGAATAGCTATACTTACTGCGCCCAAGATGAGGCCACCCGTGTCATTTTTGGCATCCCCAAGCAGGCCATCGCCCTTGGCGCTGTGCAGGATGTTTTGCCCATTGGGCGCAGAGGTGCCTTTTTGCAGGCACTGGTCAATCCCTGATTAGCGTGATAGATTCGGGTAAATCCGCAGCCGCCGATTCGGCTCTTCACCAAAGCTACAGGAGGTCAACTGGTAGTGCTCAATCAACTCGTGTTGCATTCGCCGAATGTTGGCCGATCGCGGGAGTAGCTCCACTGCTTGCCCCTTGGGAATAACAATTTCTTCCACAGCTAAGCGCGCCTCCTCAAGGGCTTCCAATTCGTCATCACTGCCCGTTGGACTAAAGAGGGAAAGATCTGCTGACTCGGCTGGACTGGGGTCTTCAATGCCAAGCAAATGCCGTAACCCCCGCACAATTTGCGCCATACTATTTGTCTTAATGGCATGGACGGGGAGATGGTGAATATGGGCAAGGTGCCGCAGCTTGCTTTCCCCCTTGAGATGGGAGCGGAGCGTCAAAATCACATCCGCTTGATCAATATCCTTAGTGACAATAATGGGTAGGTTGAGAGTGCGAATGGCTTGCTCTAAATGATGGCGGCTGACGGCATAGGGAAAGACGTGGAGGGGGAGTTCTTCGCCATTCGGCCCAACCGTGGGGGTATCCAATGTGGCTTCGAGCAGTTGGGCAAAGTTGGCTCGCAGAGGTTCTTTGTTGGCATCGACGACGGGTAGCATCTGGCCACTCTCACGCCAAGAGGGACGCTGAGGCACAGATTTGACCTCCGATCGCTGGGAAGGAGGCTCAGGACGACTAATCACCACTGAGCCATCGGCAGCAACACTGCGAATTTCAGGTGAGGGTTGGCGACCCCGCAGTAGGAGATCCACACTGGCGGCCACATCGAGATGCACAACCCAGCGATCGCGCTCCAGCATTTCCACGGCTATTTGAAAAGTGGGTGGAGCTTTGCGTTCAAGAACACTCTTTTGGGTGCCCCGCCGCCGCGCTTCTTCATCCCCAAGGGTGACCGATTGAATGCCCCCCACCAAATCCGAGAGGGTCGGGTTTTTCATCAGGTTCTCAATTTGGTTGCCGTGGGCAGTACCAATCAGTTGTACGCCTCGCTCCGCAATGGTGCGTGCTGCTAGTGCCTCTAGTTCGGTGCCAATCTCATCAATGACAATCACTTGGGGCATGTGGTTTTCCACCGCCTCAATCATCACCTGATGCTGAAGTTCCGGGCGAGCCACCTGCATTCGTCGTGCCTTGCCAATCGCTGGATGGGGAATATCACCGTCGCCCGCAATTTCATTAGAGGTGTCAATAATCACTACCCGTTTGTGCAACTCATCGGCCAAGACGCGGGCAATTTCCCGTAGTGCCGTTGTTTTACCAACACCGGGGCGACCTAAAAGCAAAATAGACTGGCCACTTTCCACCAAGTCGCGAATCATACCAATCGTGCCAAAGACGGCTCGCCCCACCCGGCAGGTCAAGCCAATAATCGTTCCTTGGCGATTGCGCAGGGCACTAATGCGGTGCAGCGTACGCTCAATGCCAGCGCGATTGTCACCACTAAACTCACCCACCCGATCCACGGCATATTGCAACATCTCACGGCTGACGGGCGTCTCGGCAAGGTATTGGGTGCTGTGGATAAACCGTGCTTCCGGCAATCGCCCCAAATCGAGAACGATTTCTAAGAGTTCTTCCCGCTGTGGATGATCGGTGAGGGACTGTCCAAGGGGCGGCGGTAGGATCGCCAATAATTGATCGAGATCGTCAGTGACTTGGCGTTGTCCAGCAGTCAATTCAACCATAGGGTACAGAGGGTGACGGGACAGATTTCAAAGGAGACACAAGGGTAGCTGCTTCAGCAACAGCCGCTGCAAGGACGGCAGGAACAGTTTGCCAGGGTTGGTCGGCGATCGCGTGGAAAGGGGCAAGGCGTTTGCGAGCATAACTACCATAGGCAACACCAGCAATTCCCTGTGGATCTAGCAATCCCATTGCCCTGAGTTTAGCAACCGTATGGCCATTTGTGCCGCCCGCCAACTGCACAAATCCGGGTAAATTTGCCCCTAAAATGGCTTGACCCAATTGAATGGTGGCTCGTGTTGCACCATCGCCAATATCGCCACTCATGGGACGACCATCCGCCTGCCAAATGAGGGCACACTGCAACGGTTGAATCTGCCCATTGATCCAGCGCAAATAGTCAATTACTCCCTCGCCTTGGGGACAACTGATGGCTAGCACCTGCAAATATCGAACCCAGGGGCGGACGCGCTGCCAAAGCTGGGTAAAGTCATTGTAGCGCTGGGGTTGGGTGTGGATTTCTAGGGCTTGAATGGTGCCTTGGGCAATGAGGGGAGTGATCTGCTCAAACACCGCTGGCTGCTCATAGGTGGAAATCAAACCCAAGGGGCACAGGGGTAAACAGCGGCCACAACCATAACAGCGATCGCGCACCACCCCCTGCACCTGTTCATCAAAGCGAATGGCGGCAGCAGGACAAATGCGTTCACAGGGGCGATCGCACCCTGGGGGACAGCGACTCGGATCAAACGTGGCCTTACGAAAATGCGGGTCAGCCCCATCATTAATACTCACCATCAGCAGGGGGCGAGTGGCCCCAAGGCTTGCCGCAACTGTCAAAGCGTGATTAGCCGCGTAAATCACGGCAGGGTCGGCGGCCACATCAATACAATCAGCCCCTGCCAGTGCATAGGCCAACGTCAAGTTATAAATTTGGGCAACATCTTGGAAACTGGCACCGTTAATGAGTTTGAACCAACGATGTGCCGCTAAAGCCGCTAGGGGGGCAGCAAAATTAACCATAAATATATTTTATGCGTTTTCAGGATTCAGCGTCGTCGTGACTCATCATCCGTTGTAGGGCTTGCAGGCCTTTTTTAATCTGGCGAGAAACTGTGACCGCACTTAGACCCAAGAGTTCAGCAGTTTCTTTTTGACTCAAATCGTGCAAAAAGACAAATTCCAGAATCTGACAGGTGCGGGCTTCTAGTTTTTGCAGACACTGCTGCAAACGAATGCGATCTTCTTGGGCGAGTTGAAAACTTTGGTACCGTTGATCGGGCACGATGTCACCGAGGGAAACGGCATCTTCCTCACCCTCAAAGGTGGGGGCATCTAGGCTGACCGGGGTGGTGTGGTAGTTGGCAAATTTTGCCGCTTGCCATTCTTCAAGGGGAACATCGAGCGCTTGGGCAATTTCGTTATCGGTGGGGGGGCGATGCAGTTGTTGGCGGAGTTCTTGAATCACCCGCTTTCCTTGGCTTTGGAGGGCTTGCCAACGGCGGGGGACGCGAATTTGTGGACTTTTGTCGCGCAAATAATGTTGAATTTCACCGCGAATGTAGGGAATGGCAAAGGAACTAAAGGCCACGCCCTTACTGGGATCAAAGCGTTCAATGGCGTGAATGAGGCCAAGGGTGCCCACTTGCATCAGGTCGTCAAAGCTTTCTTGGGTGCACTGTACCCAGCGATGGGCTTCCTTGCGTACCAGTCCCATGTTCAACTCGACAAGGCGATTCCGCAATTCGCGTGCAGGGTTGTCTTGGTATGCCTGCAACAGCGAGAGGGTGGAATGCTTGAGGTCAGTATTGGCTGTCGTGCTGAACATAGAACACACCGTACCTTAAATCCCCCACAGCTTCAAAATGAGCAGATCAATGAGCACATCCTACGGTCTTCTTGGGTTATTGAACAACAACTTAAATAGATACCTGAACTAGATATCAACTGCGACTATGAAATCGCCTATTCTTACGATTCCACATCTAGTATGGCAAGGCATCCGTAGTTTCCCTGTGATCTCGACCACAGGTTAGGTTAAATTTTGCTAAATGTTGTTCCTTAGGTTCGCAGACTACCGAGGGCGATCGCGCCCCACAATGCAGTTCCCAAGCCAATGCGATACCAGATAAAGACCCAAGTGGAATGGCGTTGCAGGAATCGCAGCAGCCAAGCGATCGCCAAATAGGAAAAAACCATGCTCGAGAGTGTGGCAATCACAAGAGGAATAAACAGCGTCCCCTCATCAAAAACATCTTTGGCTTGGACAAGGGTGGCGATCGTCAGTGTGGGAATGCCCAACAGAAAAGAAAAGCGCGCCGCTGTTTGCCGCTCCAGCCCTAAAAATAAAGCTGTCGTTAGCGTGGAGCCTGAACGCGAAGCCCCCGGCAGCAGGGCAATCATCTGGCCACAACCCACTAGAAAGCCATCTAAAATGCCAATGTCTTGATAGGTGCGTTTGCGGGAACCCCATTTTTCTGCGAATCCCAAAAGAATTGCCATGGCGATCGCCATCGTGGCAATGATCTGAGGCCGATCCAACTCAACTTTGGCCCATTTCAGAAGAAGTCCTGCCGCTAGTGCGGGAATCGTGCCCACCGTGATCCCAACCAACAGTTTCCATTCTTCCCGCTGCCAATCCCGCTGTTGCCATGCCTGCCAAGCCCCTTGGACAATTTGGCGAATATCCTGCCAGAAATAGCCAAAAACCGCGATCACGCTACCAAATTGCATCGCATCTAGGGCAGTTTTATGCCAGACACTTTTCCACCCCAAGAGGTCACTAAAGAGAATCAAGTGAGCGGTACTGCTAATGGGCAAGAACTCTGTAATACCTTGCACGAAGCCGAGGATGACTGCTTGCAGCCAGAGAATAATATCCACGTTTCTGTCTCACCTTTGCAACCCCACTATCTTGCCATGAGTCGGTGAACAGGCTATCCTCGCCAAGATGTTGTAATAGATTGTAGAAACAGTCTTCTTAAACGCAGCAGCACTGTTTTGCCAGTTAGGCGTGTATGTCGGGTAACTTAGAAGCCGTTGAGCGGGAAATTTTAGGGTTACAGGGGATGCTATTGGCCGCCTTGGCGGAAATGCGTCAGCTTTATGATGTTTATCTAGAAATGCTCGCCCCCATTGCCCGCCAGCAGTTGATCACCGTCAGTTATCAGGTGTGCACTCAAGTCTTTCCAGAGAAATTTTTGACCCTTGAAGACCCAGAGCGACAGGATCTTCAGCGTCAGATTGTTGAACTGGCGATCGCCTTGGAAACCACGATTTTAGGCCTACAGCCCCGTCGCCAAGAAGACTCAACTGCAAAGCAAGAGGCGACGAATGGGGAAGAAAACGCAACCAAGGAACAGGAACCCCCCTCCCTATCGGAGCAATTGAGCCAAGTTCTTTATCAAAGTTCGCTCAAGATGAACCATCTACTGCAACGGGCGGCTATCTTACCGCCTGCCCCAATCGCGGTCATTTTAGAGATTGCCAGTAAGGCGGAAAATCGTCCCCTTGGGCGGATTCCCCATTTGTTGACGATGATGCTAGATGAGCAGAAACTACAAGAGGAGGGCGAAGAGGAGCGAGACACCAGTGAGTCCCCAAGGGAATCTTCCAGTCATCACCCCATGGCAGCCATTTACCTGCAACTTGAGGAACTGGAGTTTCAGCATCCTCCCCTCGGCAATCAGCGCAGTCAAATTCGCCAACTGGAAGCACGTCTGGCCACCCTCCAGAAGCAACTGCATAAAAAACAGCGGCAATATCTGGTTCTCAAGGCCAGTCGGGCATGGTGGCAAACGTGGAAAGCCAATGAAGCCGCAGACGCGACCGCCAGTGTCCCCGAAGCAATGGATGGTGAGCAATAGGGAAGGAGGCCTGCTGTGTCCCTTGACTGGCCACGCCTACAACGCGCCCTTGCCATTGAAACGGAGCGGGGTTTTTGCAACCTTCAGGGCAATACCTATCGGTTTAATGAGTATTTACACGCAGCGTTAACGCAAGCCCCTCTGCAACAACTCCCCCTTCAGGTGCGCGATCGCTGGCAGGAAACGGCGGCAGCCTATGCCCACTACAACGATCTCTCCCCCAGCCAACGACAACACCTCGTGGTGAAAACGCGCCAACTGCTCCACGATGTCCACAAACAACTCACGAGTCCACCCCCGCGCCCCCGTCCCCTCGATCAAGCGCTCAAAACAGTGAATGGGATTGGTGAGCGCACTGCGGCGAAACTGGAAAAACTTGGGCTTTATACGGTTGCGGATCTCATTTACTACTTCCCCCGCGATCACATTGACTATGCCCGCCAAGTGCCGATTCGGCAACTCCAAGCTGGGGAGACCGTCACCCTTGTGGGTAAAGTCCGCCGTTGCAACTGTTTTACCAGTCCCCGCAATGCCAAGCTGACGATTTTAGAAATTGTTCTTCAAGATCGCACCGGGCAAATTCGCCTGAGTCGCTTCTATGCGGGTGCCCGCTATGCCCAACGGGGGTGGCAAGAGCAGCAAAAACGCCTCTATGCCCCACAGACCATCGTTGCTGCCTCTGGCCTCGTGAAACTGACGAAGTATGGCCTTACCCTTGAAGATCCGCAGTTGGAAGTGCTGGATCATGCTGGGGCAGAAATAGACTCCCTCACGATTGGCCGTATTGTGCCGGTCTATCCCTTAACGGAGGGAGTATCTCCCGATGTGATTCGCCGTGCGGTCGATCGCGTTCTGCCCTTGGTGCAGGGCTATCCTGATCCCCTACCGCAGGCGCTGCGCCAACGTCATCAACTCATGCCCTTAGACATGGCGCTGCGGCACATTCACTTTCCCGCGGATCAAAGGCGACTGAGTCTGGCACGGCGGCGGCTGATTTTTGATGAATTTTTCTACCTGCAACTGGGATTGCTCCAACGGCGGCGCCAGCAGCAACAGCAGGCCAGTGCCCCCCTCAACCCCCAAGGGGAACTGATTGAGCAGTTTTACCAGGGGCTGCCCTTTCAACTCACAGGGGCGCAGCAGCGGGTGGTGGCGGAAATTTTGGCGGATTTAGAGCGCCCGATTCCCATGAATCGCCTTGTCCAAGGGGATGTGGGATCCGGCAAAACCGTTGTCGCTGTGATTGCGCTATTGGCGGCTGTGCAGTCGGGTTACCAAGCAGCTCTGATGGCACCCACAGAGGTTCTGGCGGAGCAGCACTACCGCAAGCTCTTGGAATGGCTCACCCCTTTGCATGTGCCGGTGGAATTGCTCACAGGATCGATACGTACAGCCAAGCGCCGCCAGATTCTGGATCAATTGGCAACGGGGGAATTGCCGGTGCTGGTGGGCACCCATGCTCTGATCCAAGAGGGGGTGACGTTTCAGCGCCTCGGTCTCGTGGTGATTGATGAACAGCACCGCTTTGGGGTGGCACAACGGGCAAAGCTGCAAGCCAAGGGACTCCTGCCCCACGTGTTGACTATGACGGCGACACCGATTCCCCGCACGCTTGCCTTGACCCTCCATGGGGATTTGGATGTGAGTCAAATTGATGAATTGCCCCCCGGTCGGCAGCCGATTCAAACAACCGTCTTGGGACGGGGCGATCGCTCCTGCGCCTATGATTTAATCCGCCGTGAAGTGGCCCAAGGGCGGCAAGCGTATATTGTCCTGCCTTTGGTTGAGGAATCGGAAAAACTAGATCTGAAATCCGCCATTGCCGAGCACGAGCGATTACAAACGGAGATTTTTCCCAATTTTCGCGTCGGGCTGCTCCACGGTCGCATGGCATCGAGTGACAAGGATGCCACGATTCAAGCCTTTGCCAAGGGGGAATTGGATATTCTGGTGGCTACCACGGTGGTCGAGGTGGGGGTGGATGTCCCCAATGCCACGGTGATGCTCATTGAACATGCTGAACGCTTTGGCCTATCCCAACTCCATCAACTGCGGGGGCGGGTGGGGCGGGGTGCCCAACAGTCCTATTGTCTGCTGCTCAATAGTTCTCGCAATGATGCTGCCAAGCAACGGCTGAATGTGCTGGCGCAGTCTCAGGATGGCTTCTTTATTGCAGAGATGGATCTGCGGCTGCGCGGTCCGGGGGAGGTTTTGGGGACGCGGCAATCGGGATTACCGGACTTTGCCCTCGCTAGCCTTGTTGAGGATCAAGATTGCCTAGAGGCGGCGCGATCGGCGGCCAGTGAACTGATCGCCCAGGATCCTGAGTTACGGGGCTATCCTCTGCTGCAAGCAGTTCTCCAGCAACGGCGCGATCGCCTGCTTGAGGGCATGATGAACTAATACTCCCCCTTTGGGAGGGATATGTTAAATTTAGTTAAGAACCTGATAAAAAGCGCCGCCAATGAAAGTCTCTTGGAAAACAGTTCTCCTTTGGTCAATCCCCCTACTGCTCATGGGGGTTCTCCTCTGGCAGGGGGCGAGCAACTTTATGCTCAATCAAAGTCAGCCTCCTCTGAATACTGCCAGTACGCGCATGAGCTATGGGCGATTCCTCAACTATTTAGATGCGGGTCGCATTAGTAAAGTGGACATTTTCGATAATGGTCGCACCGCCATTGTGGATGTCTCTGATCCAGAACTGATTAACGGTCGCCCCCTGCGGGTACGGGTAGATATGCCGGGGACGGCTCCAGAAGTCATTAGTAAACTGCGGGAGCAGCACGTAGAAATTGATGTCCATCCCGCTCGCAATGATGGTGCCCTGTGGGGACTCTTGGGTAATTTACTCTTCCCCGTCTTGCTCTTGGGGGGACTCTTTTTCCTCTTCCGCCGCTCCAGCAACGTGCCCGGAGGACCAGGTCAGGCGATGAACTTCGGTAAGTCTCGCGCCCGCTTCCAAATGGAGGCCAAAACGGGTGTCATGTTTGACGATGTTGCTGGTGTCGATGAAGCCAAGGAAGAACTACAAGAGGTGGTCACCTTCCTGAAGAAGCCCGAGAAATTTACAGCGGTGGGTGCTCGCATTCCCAAAGGGGTTCTCCTAGTAGGTCCCCCCGGCACGGGGAAAACGATGCTCGCCAAGGCGATCGCGGGTGAGGCAGGGGTACCCTTCTTCTCCATCTCAGGTTCAGAATTTGTCGAGATGTTTGTTGGTGTTGGTGCCTCCCGCGTCCGGGACTTGTTCCGCAAGGCCAAGGAAAATGCTCCCTGTCTCATCTTTATTGATGAAATTGATGCTGTGGGTCGCCAACGCGGGGCTGGCATTGGCGGCGGTAACGATGAGCGGGAGCAAACCCTCAACCAACTGCTGACCGAAATGGATGGCTTTGAGGGGAATACCGGCATCATCGTGATTGCGGCAACCAACCGTCCGGATGTCTTGGATGCGGCTCTCCTGCGTCCGGGTCGCTTTGACCGACAGGTGGTGGTGGATGCGCCGGATATTAAGGGTCGCTTGGCGATTCTCAAGGTGCATGCCCGCAACAAGAAATTGGCGCCCGAAGTTTCCCTTGAGGCAATCGCTCGCCGTACCCCCGGCTTTACGGGTGCCGATTTGGCCAACCTCCTCAATGAAGCGGCGATTCTCACGGCCCGGCGGCGGAAACCCGCCATCACCATGCTGGAAATTGACGATGCCGTGGACCGGGTTGTTGCTGGTATGGAGGGCACACCGCTGATTGACGGCAAGAGCAAGCGCCTCATCGCCTACCACGAAGTGGGTCATGCCATTGTCGGTACCCTCTTGAAGGATCACGATCCTGTGCAAAAAGTGACATTAGTGCCTCGTGGTCAAGCCCGTGGCCTGACTTGGTTCATGCCTTCAGAGGATTCCGGATTGATCTCGCGATCGCAACTGATGGCGCGGATGGCTGGTGCCTTGGGCGGTCGGGCTGCTGAATACGTCGTCTTTGGCGATGCTGAAGTCACGACTGGTGCTGGCAATGACCTGCAGCAAGTGACAGCGATGGCACGGCAAATGGTGACCCGCTTTGGTATGTCAGATCTAGGACCTCTCTCCTTGGAAACCCAAAACGGTGAAGTGTTCTTGGGGCGGGACTTGGTGTCTCGAACAGAATACTCCGAAGAAATTGCGGCTCGCATTGATGCCCAAGTGCGGGAGTTGGTGCAGCACAGCTACGAACTGGCCATCAAGATTATCCGGGACAATCGCGTGGTCATTGACCGCCTCGTCGATCTCCTAGTAGAGAAAGAAACCATTGATGGTGAAGAGTTCCGGCAAATTGTTGCTGAATACACCGTTGTTCCCGATAAAGAGCGCTTTGTACCGCAGCTTTAGATAAGCTAAATTAGTAGATTCAATCGCCCTAACCCCTCTCCCAGTGCGGATGAGGGGGATTTTATTTTGACTGCTTTTCCTCTGTAAATTCTATGCTCAACTAAACCGACTTTCATGTCAGTTTCCTTGACACCATTTCCACCAGTAAATAGAATGATAATCGTTATTATTTTTAGGTACCCTATGTCCCAGCAATCCCGTAACCAGTTGTTAACCGTGCAAAGCAGCCTTGAAAGTATACCCACCTGCGTCTCGACCCAGGTGTCAGATGCTGAGATGGAGCAGGCGGTTCGCACACTCCTCATCGGGCTAGGGGAAAATCCTGATCGCGAAGGCCTGCGGGATACCCCCAAACGGGTTGTTCAAGCCTTGAAGTTTTTAACCAGTGGCTACCGCCAATCCTTGGATGAGTTGCTGAATGGTGCCGTTTTTTACGAAGACACCAATGAGATGGTCTTGGTGCGCGACATCGATCTCTTTAGTTGTTGTGAGCACCATATTCTGCCAATCATTGGGCGAGCCCATGTCGCCTACATTCCCAATGGCAGGGTCATTGGCCTGTCAAAAATTGCCCGCATTTGCGAGATGTATGCGCGGCAGCTACAGGTGCAGGAGCGCCTGACCCAACAAATTGCAAATGCTTTGCAAGGACTCCTGAAACCGCAAGGGGTGGCTGTGGTTGTTGAGGCCACCCATATGTGTATGGTGATGCGAGGCGTACAAAAACCGGGCTCTTGGACGGTCACCAGTTCAATGCAAGGGGTGTTTGCTGAAGATGCCCGCACCCGCCAAGAGTTCCTAGATCTGATCCGCCACCAACCCTCCTTCCGCTAGTCTGATTACCAGACGAGGGGGAGAGGACACCTTTCTCCCCCTTTTGTGGGAAAAACTGAATCCCTAGGCCAGCTCTTGCTACTTGCCTCAATTATTTTCAGAATTTCTGCCTTTGAGCAAATTCAGCCATTCCTCAACTTGAGCCGCTGCAATTTGCCGGCATCCCAAGCCAAAGGCAAGGGCGATCGCCACCGCAATAGAACCAAAGAGCAAGCCAAAGGCTAAATTGACAATGCTCGTTGCAATGCCCATCTGCTGCAGAGCCATTGCCCCCACAAACGTCATCGTTGCTAGCCGTGCCGCCTGAGCGAGAAAACGCCCTTGGGAGGTGCCAGAACTAGCAACAAGCCGAAATACTAAATTGGCAAAGTACAACCCTACCGCTAAGATCAGCGTTCCGACCAACACCCGACCAATCACCACTACTAGGGCAGTGACAAAAGCACTGAGAGCAGGAATATCCAGTACATCAACGGCAGCGATCGCTCCAAATAACAAAACGCCAACAAAGGCAACGATGCCCATCACTTCTGAGGGCTGTCGCCAGCGCTGCTCGGGTGCCTCCGCAGGCTGAGACTCCTGAGAATCCACCATCGGACGCTCTAGACCTAGCCAGACCAACACTTGATCAAAGCCGATGGTTTGCAGGAAATTGGTAACCGTCTCCGCCACAAAGCGGCCAATTACATAGGCCAGCAGCAGAATAATGGCTGCAGTAAAAATTTTCGGCAATGCCGTCAGCACTTGGTTTAGCATTGCCGTTGCCGGTTCCGTAATGGCCACGATTTGTAGCGCATCAAGGCTAGCGATCGCCGTCGGAATCAAGATTAAGACATAGACAATCGTACCGATGACCGTTGCTAGGGATTCCCCTAAACTGGTTTGCCCTAGACCGAGGCGCTGACCAATGCGCTGAATTCCCATGGCCGTCATTAAGTTAATGACTAAACTGCGGACAATGCGGGCAATAAACCAACCGACAACCGCGATAATCACCGCCTTAAAGACAAAAGGCAGTGCGCCTAGAATATCATTCAAGAGATTTTGTACAGGCTGCAATGAGCCTTGCAGATCAAGCACCCCCAAAATTAGGGGCAGGAAGAAAAGAAAAACAAACCAATAGAGGGTATTTCCCAACATCTCAGCCACAGACATGGTGGCCGGCCCCTCTGAGGAACCATTCCCCTCAGATTCGAGGGGGAGTTGACGATCCAAATTCAAAGAACGGGCAGACTGAGTGACCACCATTTTCGATATAGTTGCTACTACCCAAGCTACATCCGCCAGCAGGATCGCTGCCCCCAGCTTTGGCAGGAAACTAAAAACTTGATTGAGAAACGCATTGAGGGGCTGTGACACTGTCGTCAAGCGCAGGGCATCTAAAAAGGCCACCACCGCCAGCAAAAGAATGACCCAGAAAACTACTGCTGCCAGAATCGCAGTCACTGATATGCTTTGGAGCGACTCATTTCCACCAAAGAATTGGGTCAATCGTTCATCAACCCGCATTCGTTTCAAAACCGAGCGTGTTATCTTTGCCAGAATAGTGGCAACAATCCAGCCAATGAGCAGCAAAGCAACTGCAATAATGACTTGCGCTAAAAGGCTCCCCAAATTGTTGAGATCAAAAGCTGGATTCACTGAATTTTCACCGACAATTTGGGAAGTTTCTTCAGTATTAACTTGAGCCAACAAGCCTTCAATAGGGTTCTTAGATGAAAACCTTAAAATAGCTAGGTTAAATGTATCACGCATTACAACCGTCCTCAATTCAGACACACCCTTATCAATGCAAAATTCAGTCCTAGGATATCTAAAAAGTAGCGTGATGTCATTGAAAAACGTTTTTAGGTACTGAGATATTGAGATATGTTAAAAAATCCTAACTGTGGTCACTAGCAAGGAATCAGTTGGCTCGCTCTAAAACAAGCAGCTACAACTTGTTATCAAACACAAAAATCCCCCACCTAGAGGCAGGGGAGCTGACAAAATTTAACTTAACTTAAGTAGATCAACCGAACTTGGCTGCGGTTGAGGCAATCAGGAAGGCCGCATAGGTCAAGATGTAGCCAACGCTGAAGTGTGCCAGACCCACCAAGCGGGCTTGCACAATCGACAGCGCCACCGGCTTGTCTTTCCAACGCACCAAGTTGGCCAAGGGAGTGCGCTCATGCGCCCACACCAAGGTTTCAATCAGCTCTTGCCAGTAACCACGCCAGCTAATCAGGAACATGAAGCCTGTTGCCCACACAAGGTGACCAAACAGGAACATCCATGCCCACACCGACAGGTTATTGGTGCCGAAGGGGTTGTAGCCATTGATGAGCTGGGAGGAGTTCAACCAGAGGTAATCCCGCAGCCAACCCATGAGGTAGGTAGAGTTTTCGTTGAACTGAGCCACATTGCCTTCCCAGACACCAAGGTGTTTCCAGTGCCAGTAGAAGGTAACCCAGCCAATGGTGTTCAGCATCCAGAACATGGCCAGATAGAAGGCATCCCATGCAGAAATATCGCAGGTACCGCCACGGCCGGGGCCATCGCAGGGGAAGGCATAGCCGAAGTCTTTCTTATCTGGCATCAGTTTGGAGCCACGGGCATCCAACGCACCTTTGACCAAAATCAAGGTGGTGGTGTGCAGACCCAAGGCAATGGCGTGGTGCACCAAGAAGTCCCCAGGGCCAATCGTCAAGAACAGAGAGTTGGTGCCACTGTTGATGGCATCGAGCCAGCCGGGTAGCCAGACATTGCCGTAGTTCGGCCAAGCGGTGCTAGCAATGCTATCGGGGTTCGACAGCAGCGTATCAAAGCCATAGAGCAGTTTGCCATGGGCCGCTTGAATGAACTGAGCAAACACCGGCTCAATGAGGATTTGCTTTTCGGGGGTACCAAAGGCCACCACGACATCGTTGTGGACATAGAGACCCAAGGTGTGGAAGCCCAAGAAGAGGGACACCCAGCTTAGGTGGGAAATGATCGCCTCTTTGTGTTGTAGTACCCGATCCAACACATTGCCTTTGTTTTGGGCTGGATCATAGTCCCGCACCAAGAAGATAGCCCCATGGGCAAAGGCACCCACCATCAAGAAGCCAGCAATGTACTGGTGATGGGTATAGAGGGCAGCCATCGTGGTGTGGTCTTGGGCAATGAAGGCATAGGGTGGCAGCGAGTACATGTGCTGTGCCACCAAGGAGGTGATCACGCCCAAGCAGGCCAAGTGCCAACCTAACTGGAAGTGTAGCGAGTTGTTATAGGTTTCATAAATGCCTTGGTGAGGCATGTTGAAGGGACCTTCCACCTTCGTGCCAAAGAAGTCCTTGGCATCCATCATCTCTTTAATGCTGTGGCCAATCCCAAACTGGGTGCGGTACATGTGACCCGCCACAATAAAGAGCACCGCGATCGCAAGGTGGTGGTGCGCCATATCCGTGAGCCACAGGGACTCCGTTTGGGGATGGAAGCCACCCAAGAAGGTGAGAATTGCCGTTCCAGCACCCTGTGCCGTGCCAAAGATGTGGCTAGCCGTGTCAGGGTTTTGGGCATAGACACCCCAGTTGCCCGTAAAGAAGGGCGCCAAACCAGCGGGGTGGGGCATGGTGCTCAGGAAATTATCCCAGCCCACGTGCTGACCACGGGACTCCGGAATGGCCACGTGAATCAGGTGACCTGCCCAAGCCAAGGAGCTAACGCCAAACAGACCGGCCAAGTGGTGGTTCAACCGCGATTCGGCATTTTTGAACCAAGAGAGGCTAGGACGGAATTTGGGTTGTAGGTGCAGCCAGCCGGCAAAGAGAGCCAGCGAAGCCAGAATCAGCAGGAAGATGGCACCTTGGTAGAGGTCACCGTTGGTGCGCATACCGATGGTGTACCACCAGTGATAGACACCGGAGTAGGCAATGTCCACAGGGTTAGCAGCCCCCGCTTGGGTAAAGGCATCCACTGCGGCTTTGCCAAATTGAGGATCCCAGATCGCATGGGCGATGGGACGGGTGTTGACAGGGTCTTGAATCCATTGTTCAAAGTTCCCCTGCCACGCAACGTGGAATAGGCTACCAGACACCCACAGGAAGATGATGGCCAGATGCCCAAAGTGGGAGGCAAAAATCTTCTGGTAAAGATTTTCCTCGGTCATGCCATCGTGGCTTTCGAAGTCGTGAGCCATGGCGATGGCGTACCAAATCCGGCGTGTGGTCGGATCCTGTGCGAGGTCTTGGCTAAACTTCGGAAATTTAGTTGCCATAGTTGGTTATCTCCTCCTCGCCCCTATCCTACAGAAATAATCCGAGCTAGGAAGAATGCCCAAGTAGTGGCAATCCCCCCTAGGAGGTAATGGGCTACACCGACGGCACGGCCTTGAATAATGCTCAGGGCACGGGGCTGAATGGCCGGTGCAACTTTCAGCTTGTTGTGGGCCCAAACAATGGACTCAATCAGCTCTTGCCAGTAGCCACGACCACTGAAGAGGAACATGAGGCTGAAGGCCCAAATGAAGTGAGCACCCAAGAACAACAAACCATAGGCGGATAGGGCTGAACCATAGGAGCCAATCACCTGAGAAGCTTGTGCCCACAGGAAGTCCCGTAGCCAGCCATTGATGGTGATGGCACTTTGGGCAAAGTTACCGCCCGTGATGTGAGATACCGTGCCATCGGGAGCAACAGTACCCCAGACATCCGACTGCATCTTCCAACTGAAGTGGAAAATCACAACAGAGATGCAGTTGTACATCCAGAACAGACCCAAGAAGACGTGATCCCAACCGGAGACTTGGCAGGTACCGCCACGACCGGGACCATCGCAGGGGAAGCGGAAGCCCAAGTTGGCTTTATCGGGAATGAGTCGAGAGCTGCGGGCAAAGAGGACGCCCTTCAGCAGAATCAGCACTGTCACGTGGATGGTGAAAGCGTGAATATGGTGCACCATGAAATCGGCCGTTCCCAGAACAATGGGCATCATGGCGACTTTGCCACCGACAGCAACCACATCACCACCAAAGGCAACACTAGCGGTGGCAGCAGCATTGGGAGCCGTACCACCGGGGGCTAGGGTGTGTAGGTGTTGTACCCATTGGGCAAAGACAGGCTGAAGCTGAATGCCAGTGTCGGAGAACATATCTTGGGGACGACCAAAGGCACGCATCGTGTCGTTGTGGACGTACAGACCAAAGCTGTGGAAGCCCAAGAAGATGCACACCCAGTTGAGGTGGGAAATGATGGCATCGCGATGGCGCAGTACCCGATCCAGAACGTTGTTTTGATTCATGGCCGGATCGTAATCACGCACCATGAAGATGGCACCGTGGGCAGCACCACCCACAATCAGGAAGCCGCCAATCCACATGTGGTGGGTAAACAGCGACAGTTGGGTTGGATAGTCGGTGGCCAAGTAAGGATAGGGGGGCATTGCATACATGTGCTGCGCCACAATAATGCTCAGCGAACCCATCATGGCTAGGTTGATCGCCAGTTGGGCATGCCAAGAGGTGGTCAGCACTTCGTACAGACCTTTGTGGCCGGCACCGGTGAAGGGGCCTTTGTGGGCTTCAAGAATCTCTTTGAGGCTGTGGCCAATCCCCCAATTGGTGCGGTACATGTGACCGGCAATGATGAAAAGGACAGCGATCGCCACGTGATGGTGAGCCGTATCCGACAGCCACAGGCCACCGGTAACAGGGTTCAAGCCGCCGTTAAAGGTCAGGAAATCCGAGTAGGCAGCCCAATTAAGGGTGAAGAAGGGAATGACGCCACTCAAAAAACCCCAATCCACTTTGGGATATAGGTCGGCCATCAAGCTGGGGTTAAGGATAAACTCGTGGGGCAAGGGAATATCCTTAGCAGCAACCCCTGCATCCAAGAGTTTGTTGATGGGTAGCGAGACGTGGATCTGGTGACCTGCCCAAGCCAAAGACCCCAAGCCAAGCAAGCCGGCGAGGTGGTGGTTGAGCATGGATTCCACGTTTTGGAACCATTCCAGCTTAGGAGCGCGCTTGTGATAGTGGAACCAGCCTGCAAAGAGCATTAAGCCAGCCATGACCAAGCCACCGATTGCGGTGCAGTAAAGCTGGAACTCATTGGTGATCCCAGAGGCACGCCACAGTTGGAATAGCCCCGAGGTGATTTGGATGCCGTGGAAACCACCGCCGACATCACCATTGAGAATGCCTTGACCCACAATGGGCCAGACCACTTGAGCACTGGGCTTGATACCGGTGGGATCGGCCAGCCAAGCCTCATAGTTTGAGAATTTTGCACCGTGGAAGTACATCCCACTCAGCCAGATGAACACCACAGCCAGATGGCCGAAGTGTGCACTGAAGATCTTGCGGGAAATATCTTCAAGGTCGCTCGTGTGTGTATCAAAATCGTGGGCAAGAGCGTGGAGGTTCCAAATCCATGTGGTGGTTTGGGGTCCTCTGGCCAAGGTGCGGTCAAAATGCCCGGGTTTTGCCCATTTTTCAAACGATGTGGGCACCGGGTCATTGTCAACCACGACTCTGACCTTTGGCTCTCGCTCCGGTGGACTGATGGTCATCGAGTCTCTCCTCTCTCTTAGGCAAGGAAGGAACGAGGGCATTCACCTCGGCAATATAGAAAGATCTTTAGATCAATGATTGTGAAGAATCGTGAATCTAAAGACCCAGAATGGAACGATAAAGCCCGTTCAGGAGGCGAATGCTCAATTCAGCATTATAGAAGGGGAGTACAGACTTTGCCGATAATTAACATTATTTAAGATGCTTGAATTCTTGACATGATTGTGGGGGTATAAATGCATAATATATGCGCTATCATATCCATTGATTTAATACAGGTGGCCGTGGCTCAATTCCCTGTAGAATCGGCTTTTGGGGCGATCGCCCCCGACATGTAAATTGTTTTAAGTTTTATGACAAAAGTGATTATTTGTACCACTGATGCGCCTAGGCCGGTCGGCCCCTATAGCCAAGCCGTGCGGCAAGGGGAATGGGTCTTTCTCGCAGGGCAAATTGCCCTTGATCCAAAAACGGGTGAGATTGTTGGTGGCGAAGATGTCAAGGAGCAAACCCGCCAAGTGATGGATAATCTCAGTGTTGTCCTCAAGGCCGCCGGTAGCGATTGGTCACAGGTGGTGAAAACAACCGTGTATCTTGCAGACCTCAATGACTTCGCCGCCATGAATGAAATCTATGCTCAGTACATGGATGCCGAGACAGCGCCTGCCCGTGCCTGTGTGGAAGTATCGCGCCTGCCGAAGGGAGTCAAAGTTGAAATTGACTGCATTGCCTACTGTCCTACAACGGCCTAACGGCAATCACCGAGGCACGGAAATTATACTCTTTGCCCTCTAATTCTACGGGCGTTCCCACTTTGATGGCCATATTCCCTAGCACCGGGCCATTGTTCGTGATTTGGCCTCGGCCTTCGAGGGTCAGGAGCAAGTTGCTACTGTAGGCCATCTCTGGGCGGGGATCTGGCAGCGCTTTAACCGACCCATCGGGCTGGGAAACAGTAACTGTGCGCGGCAGAACCTGGACATTTTTCACAGTGATTTGGCCGTAGGGCTGGTTGCGAATAATAAAGTTGGCGGTACTGCTCTTGGGAATTAGGTCTTGGGGAGTGGGAGTACTCAGACCCAGAACGAGAACATCTACTTCAATAGGTTGGGCAGCGGTCATTTGTGCCAACGAGGTGCCCGATCGCCCCGGCAGGAGGAACAAGCCCGCCAAAACGCACAGGAGAACAAGCCCTGCCCCAAGGTCTAGAAGACTCAGCTTGCCAAAAAGACGGCCATAGCGATCAATGAGTTTCATCGGCACTCTAGCTTAAACCCGCAGCAACATCCTACCACACGGGTTCTCCCTAACCGGCTTGCCAAACCCAGAGTTCCCCTTGGGTGCCCCCGGCGGCTAAATACGATCCCTTGGGGTGCCAAGCAAGAGTTGTGAAGTATTCTTGGGCACCTTGCAGTAACTCCTGCGGTTGAGTTTGCTGCCAATAACACAGCCATCCCTCATCGCCACTGGACACGAAGCCTTGACCTTGGGGATGAATAGAGAGGGCGCGCACAGTGCCACGGTGCAGATCCAGCACTTGGGGTTGCCAGCCGCTTGCATCCTCGCTGAGGCGCCAGAGGATAATCCCCTCTTGGGAACTGCTCAGGAGCTGGGGGGCTTGGTTAGTGGTTTCCAACCAGTGAAGATGCCGCACTTTACCGGGAAAGCCCTGCATGTGCCACGGATACTGATCGCCCCAACGCCAGACAAAAAGGGTGTGATCCATGTTGCTGGCCGCGAAATATTCCCCTGTGGCAGACCAGGCTACGCCCACTGTTGCAGACATAAACCCCAATTCTTGGGGATCGGCATCCCAATCTTTAGCCGACCACACCCGCACACCGCCATAACCGGCAACGGCCAAAGCATCACCCGTAGGTTGCCAAGCCAAAGCCAGCACTGACGAGGCCGCAAAATCAAGGGTGGCAATGACATCGGCTTGAGCCGCATCCCAAATCTGGACGTAATGACCAAGACTAAAAGCAACCCAAGGCAATGTGGGATGCCAAGCCAGTTGATCAATCCAGTGGGAACCGTAGTGGAGCACCTGAAGATTCTCAGGGTGAGCTAAGGAACCAATGAGTACCCGTCCCTGCTCTCCCGCCGCTGCCCACCACTGGCGATCGCTGGCCACCGCGAGGATCGTTAAGCTTTGATCGGTCGCCGTTTGCAAGATGAGTTGCTCACCCACCTCTGGATCAATGTGATAGACCTCTCCTGCGGCGGAAGCGGCCAACAGATGGCGATCGCCCCACGCCAAGGCGGTGACGTACTCTTGAAGTTGGGTTTGCCCTAGTGGGATCAGAGAATTCACCAGTCACGCCCCTAGTGGAGGGTGTCGAAATAGATCTGAATGCCGACAATCATGGCAAACATGAGGACAATAAACAAGCTGATGATCAGCCAGTGCCCCGCTACATTCACGTCAAAGATCTCACCATAAATGTTGTAGAGCCGGTCAATAATGCCTTCTGCTTGGCCAATGGCTTTTTCCCGCTTCAGCATCCAGTTAGAATACCGTTCTTGCCAAATCTGCAGATCATCCTTGTAGTTGGTCATCTCCTCTTGGAAGGTGGCAAAGGCGGCTGGGGTGGTTGGCGTTCCTGGTTCCGTGGGCTTTTGCGGTTCGGCCTCATCAAGGGCTGGGGTGTAGTAGCCACAAACCCCCGGGAAGTAGCAGGTCTTAGAGAGTTGGGCACCCGTGCAACGACAGCTTTCGGGGGGATGGGTTTCATTGGGTTTCGTCCAGCAGGGATCCAAAGCGACATCCTTGCCCACTTTTGTAGTTGTGACAAAGGCTTCAAAGGGCCACTTGGTTAGGGTAAAGACATTCATGACTTGGCCAATCGGATTCATCTGAGAGGGGGCAATAATCCCGCCCCCAAATGTGACTTGGGGAATAATAAAGAGAATTAACAACAGGGGGGCGATCGCCATAGACCAGACCGAGCTTACTGTCCAAGTCACGGATGCGATAGCCAGTGTCCGTCTTAACAATTTCAAAGTGATGCCGCGAAATGGTCGGATAGGAAATCACAATTTCGTTGTGGGGCGATCGCCCTACCCGTACCGTGGGTTGCAAGAGTGGAAATTCCTCGACGGAAGCGGGCGTACTCATTTGCAGAAAGGGGGATGATTCTTGATCCGAGGCTAAAACCGTTGCCTCATTGCTATGGGATGCCATGGGACACAGGATCAACACACCGACGGTTCCCCTTCACGATAACAAGTGTCCTTGAGTCTTGGGGAAGGCCTAGACTAAACCGTTACGAAGTGCAACAACCGCCGCCTGCACACGGTCATCCACCGCCAACTTGTTCAAAATACCCCGCACATGGGTCTTGATAGTATTTGGACTGAGAAACAGCTTACTGGCAATTTCAGGGTTACTATAGCCTTCCACCATCAGCTTCAGGACATCCAGTTCCCGCTGCGACAGGTGATAGTCCATTGTCGGTTGGGGCGGATGCAGGTGCTGGATCACATGGCGGGCAATCTGGGGATCAAGGTAAGTGGCTCCTTCTTGGGCAGCAGCGATCGCCATCAGTAATCGCTCAACGGTTTCTCCCTTGATACAGTAGGCATCGGCACCACTAGAAAGGGCAGCAACAGCTTCAAGAGCCGATTGGTGGGAGGTAAGCATCACCACATGAATGTCAGGAAATTCTCGCTTCAGCCGTTGGGTGGCGGCAATCCCGTCTAGCCTTGGTAGGCCAATGTCCATAATGACCACTTGCGGCTGCAACTGCCGTGTCATATCAATGGCGCCATAGCCATCTTCGGCATAACCCACCACAGCAAACTGCTCTCCTAGGGCTTGTCCTAGCCCCAGTTGCATCATTGGATCATCTTCCACAATCAGGAGCCGCAGCTTGGGTGCCATGGTGGGCGGGGAAGTGCATTAACCGAGACCCGGAACGTTCAAGCCACCTGTTAACTCTTCCATCCGTTCCCGCATGGTAGCGGTGGATTTTTGGTAGGCATCGCGCATGGCAGCGGTCACCAAATCAGAGAGCACTTCAGCCCCTTCACTCAGGAGATCTGGGCTGATTTCGACGCGGCGGGGTTCTTGGGTACCACTCATAATCACTTTGACGGCACCCCCCGCTGCTTGACCCTCAATGTCCATTTTTTCGAGGTCTTCTTGCAGCTTCTTGGCGCCTTCTTGAACTTGTTGTGCTTTCTGGATGGCTGCGGCCAGCTCCTTCATTTTGCCAAGACCGAAGCCAAAACCCTGTCCCTGTGCCATAGTGTTCCTTCTATACAGTGCGGACTATTGACTGCTATCTTATCACTGTCTTGAGAAGGGATTAGCGCGCTGCACGGGCAAGGGCATTGTAGAGACCATTGAGGACGGGAGGGGAAGGGAGGGGGGGCGAGTTCTCGAAAATTTGCATCGGAGTAAGATTGGGTCGACCATAGAAGCGGCTGCTGCTTCGGCGGTCAAAACTAATATTGGCGCCTTCTAGGGCAACGCCGGCAAACAGACCCGCACTGCGTGTGTAGGAAAAGACTTGGGGACTCGGATCCGTAGGACTGACGACTTCGCCACCCACAGGGCCTGCCGCAACGGAGACATTGCCGCCTAGACGAAAGGACTGCGCCAAGCTGCGCATGACGACGGATTTATCCATGAAGGCCAGCACCACATCCGTGGATTGGGCACCAATTTGCAGGCCAAAGCTCCCGCCGGTCATTGTGATAAAGGCGGGCTTACTCCATTCATTATTTTCATTGCGCACAAGCAGAATACCGGCGCCACGGCGGCCCCCAAAGAGAAAGCCCGCTTGAACGACATTGGGAATAATGGCAATTCCTTGAGCGCGCTGGACAATCCTCGGTGGAATGCGGTTGTTGTTGTTAAATGTAAACTCGCCAAGGACAAATGTGGCATTCTCGACCCGTTGCACCATGCGAGAATCAGGGGCATTTTGGGCAAGGGTGGTATGGGGGATGAAAATCAGGGCGATCGCCCCTACAATTGCAGCGCCGGCTCGGTGAAATCGTGCCATAGGAAAACTCAATTCCATCGCAGTTCCTCTTATTTGTGCGTCAATGCATCGTTAGACGAGCCAACCTTATCTGCCTGTTCCCTGACCTGTCATGCCCTAGTTGGCAGTAACAAACCTGAAGAAAACCTGTTTTTTGATTTTCTGCAACCGATTTCCGGCATCTGTTGTTAAAACGGATGTGGCAGAATGTAAAGGGTTTTGCCTGCACTAGTGATTCATACCTAGTTCGTCTTTCCAAGCAGGCAGCTCTCATGGAAAGTTAGGTGGCACGCATGGAACCCCTGTATCAATACGCTTGGCTGATTCCCGTTTTACCCCTGTTGGGAGCGCTGATTGTTGGCTTTGGCTTGATTGCCTTTTCAGAGACCACCTCGAAACTGCGGCGACCCAGTGCCATTTTCATCATGGCGTTGATGGCGATCGCCATGGTGCATTCTCTGAGCCTTTTCTGGAGTCAAGTCCAAGGCCACGCCCCCTATACGCAAATGATTGAATGGGCAGCGGCGGGCAATCTCCACATTGCCATGGGATACGTGATTGACCCCTTAGCGGCATTGATGTTGGTCATCGTCACAACGGTGGCCTTTTTAGTCATGCTCTACAGCGATGGCTACATGGCTCATGATGCGGGCTATGTTCGCTTTTTTGCCTATCTCAGCCTGTTTGGCTCCTCGATGCTGGGGTTGGTGGTCAGTCCCAACTTGGTGCAGGTCTATATCTTTTGGGAATTGGTGGGGATGTGCTCCTACCTGCTGATTGGCTTCTGGTATGACCGCAAAAGCGCGGCGGAAGCAGCACAGAAGGCATTTGTTACCAACCGTGTCGGTGATTTTGGCCTTTTGTTGGGCATGGTGGGGCTATTTTGGGCGACGGGTACCTTTGACTTTGGTGGCATGGGCGATCGCCTGACGGAACTGGTCAATACCGGCCTACTTTCCCCTAGTCTTGCCGCCATTCTTGCCATCTTGGTCTTTCTCGGTCCTGTGGCCAAATCTGCCCAGTTTCCCCTGCATGTGTGGCTGCCGGATGCGATGGAAGGTCCGACCCCCATTTCTGCTCTGATTCACGCGGCAACCATGGTGGCAGCCGGGGTCTTCCTGATTGCGCGGATGTTCCCTGTGTTTGAGCAATTGCCCCAAGTGATGACGATCATTGCTTGGACGGGGGCCTTTACGGCCTTTATGGGGGCAACCATTGCCATCACCCAAAACGACATCAAAAAGAGCTTGGCCTATTCAACCATTTCCCAACTGGGCTATATGGTCATGGGGATGGGCGTGGGTGCCTACAGTGCTGGCCTTTTTCACCTGATGACCCATGCCTACTTCAAAGCGATGCTCTTTCTTGGATCGGGGTCAGTCATCCACAGCATGGAAGGGGTGGTTGGCCATAACCCAGACTTGGCTCAAGATATGCGCTACATGGGGGGGCTGCGCAAGTACATGCCGATTACGGGGGCAACGTTTCTAGTGGGGTGCTTGGCCATTTCTGGCGTGCCTCCCTTTGCTGGCTTTTGGTCAAAGGATGAAATTTTAGGCGCGGTTTTTCATGCCAACCCGGCAATGTGGCTGCTGACGTGGCTCACGGCGGGCTTAACCGCCTTTTACATGTTCCGCATGTACTTCATGACCTTTGAGGGCAAGTTCCGTAATGTGCCCCCAGAGTTACAGGAGCACTATGATCACAATGCCCACCACGATCAGCACGCTGCTGAACCCCATGAATCTCCTTGGACAATGACCCTACCCTTGGTGGTGCTAGCGATTCCCTCGACGTTGATTGGTTTTGTGGGTACCCCCTTCAACAATCTCTTTGAGGCCTTTATCCATGCTCCCGGTGAGGAGATGGTGGCGGAGCACGCGGTGGATTTGACAGAGTTTCTCATCCTTGGCGGTAGCTCTGTGGGCATTGGCCTGATTGGCATTACCTTGGCCTCCCTGATGTATCTCAAGGGCACTCCCAGTCCGCAGGCGATCGCCAAAGCCATTCAACCGCTGTACCAGTTCTCACTGCATAAGTGGTATTTCGATGAACTCTATGAAGCGGTCTTCATTAAAGGCTGTCGTCGCTTGGCGCGTCAGGTCTTGGAAGTGGATTACAACGTGGTGGATGGCGTGGTCAACCTCACGGGCTTTGTCACGATGGTCACTGGTGAAGGACTGAAATACTTCCAAAATGGCCGTGCCCAATTCTACGCCCTCATTGTGCTGCTGGCGGTGTTGGGATTTGTCATCTTCTCGGTGCAAGCCTAACCCCGGTCATGGTTCTTTCCCAACTGCTGGAGGAGTAAACACGACTGCCATGAGTACGTTTCCTTGGCTGACAACGATTATCCTGTTCCCAATTGTGGCTTCCTTGGCGATTCCCTTCATTCCAGATCCCACAGGCAAAGGACGCCCAATCCGCTGGTATGCCCTGACGGTGGGGTTGATTGACTTTGCCTTGATTGTCTATGCCTTCACGAATTTCTATGACCTGAACACCCCCGGCATGCAACTGTGGGAAAGCTATGACTGGATTCCCGAAATTGGCCTGCGCTGGTCAGTGGGGGCAGATGGCCTCTCGATGCCGCTGATTTTACTCACGGGCTTTATCACCACGCTGGCGATTTTGGCGGCTTGGCCAGTGACCCTGAAGCCGCGACTCTTTTATTTCTTAATGCTGGCGATGTATGGTGGCCAGATTGCCGTTTTTGCCGTGCAGGATATGCTGGTCTTTTTCCTTGCGTGGGAACTGGAGCTGATTCCGGTGTACCTGCTACTGGCCATTTGGGGGGGGCACAAGCGTCAATACGCGGCAACAAAGTTCATTCTCTACACGGCTGGTAGCTCCCTCTTTATTTTGGTGGCGGGCTTGGCCATGGCCTTCTATGGCGACACGATTAGCTTTGATATGCAGACCTTGGCGGCCAAGGACTATGCCATTGGTTTTCAACTGCTGGTTTATGCCGGCTTTTTGGTGGCCTACGGCGTCAAGCTGCCGATTGTCCCCCTGCACACGTGGTTGCCGGATGCCCACGGTGAAGCAACAGCGCCGGTGCACATGCTGCTGGCGGGGATTCTCCTGAAGATGGGCGGCTATGCCCTGATTCGCATGAATGTCGATATGCTGCCGGCAGCCCATGCCAAGTTTGCCCCCGTTTTGGTGATTTTGGGGGTGGTCAACATCATCTATGCGGCGCTGACTTCCTACGCGCAGCGCAATCTCAAGCGCAAAATTGCCTACTCCTCGATTTCCCACATGGGCTTTGTGCTGATTGGGATTGCCTCGTTTACCAATTTGGGCATGAGTGGGGCAATGCTACAAATGGTCTCCCACGGCTTGATTGGGGCGAGTCTCTTCTTTTTGGTGGGTGCCACCTATGACCGTACCCACACGCTGATCCTTGAGGAAATGGGCGGTGTTGGCCAGAAAATGAAGAAGATCTTTGCCATGTTTACGGCCTGCTCCTTGGCCTCCCTTGCCCTGCCGGGGATGAGTGGCTTTGTGGCTGAACTCATGGTCTTTATTGGCTTTGCCACCAGTGATGCCTATTCGTTGCCCTTCCGCGTGATTGTGGTCTTTTTGGCGGCAGTGGGGGTGATCTTGACACCGATTTACCTGCTGTCGATGCTGCGGGAAATTTTCTACGGCCCTGAAAACAAGGAACTGGTGGAGCATGAAGCCCTTGTGGATGCTGAACCCCGCGAGGTGTTTATCATTGCCTGTCTTTTGGTACCAATTATTGGCATTGGCCTCTATCCCAAGCTATTGACGCAAATTTACGATGCCACCACGGGGCAGGTGATTGCGCGAGCGCGGGAAGTGGTACCGACACTGGCTCAGCAGGTGGATCAACCCTTAGGGACACTGGTGGCACCGAGCCTGAACTCTCCCTCTAAATGAGTTGGCTGCGAGACTGGGTACTGGGGGAGTGGAGTTGGTTGCGCTTGGGGCGATCGGCACTCCTGATTTATCTGATCATTGCGGTCTATCTCTACTTTGGCGCCGATGCCCTCATCTTCCATCCACCCCGTCCTACCTACTCCCTTTCTGAGGAGATCCGGCTGATTCCAGTGGGGCAGGGCGATCGCCTTGCGGTGCGGTATGTTGCCAACCCAGACGCTCACTTTACGCTGCTGTTTAGTCACGGCAATGGGGAAGACCTCGGCATGGTGGAACCCTTTCTACAGACGCTGCGGCAGTGGGGGTTTTCCGTCCTCGCCTACGACTATCGTGGCTACGGCTTGAGTTCGGGTCGCCCTAGTGAGCGTCATGCCTACGCAGATGCTTTGGCAGCCTATACCTATCTCACAGAGGAACTGCGAGTCCCCCCAGAGCGGGTGATTCTCTATGGCCGTTCCCTTGGCGGTGGGGTGGCGACGGAACTGGCAACACAGGTTGCAATTGCGGGGTTGGTCTTAGAAAGTACCTTTACTTCCATCTTTCGGGTGGTGGTACCTTTCCCGTTGTTTCCCTTTGATCGCTTTATCAACCGAGATAAACTGCCGCAAGTCAAGGTGCCGCTGTTGATTCTCCACGGTACTGCCGATAGCATCGTGCCCTTTCGTCATGGCCAATACCTTTTTGCCATTGCCCGTGAGCCAAAATTTTCCCTCTGGGTCGAGGGTGCCGATCACAATGATTTTGTTGAGGTGGCGGGCGATCGCCTGCGGATAGCGTTAGAGGAATTTGCTGCTTTTCTGAAGGCACAATCTGCCTAGGGTGTTTATTAAGGGAAAGCTGATGTTCCCAGTAAGGGACAGTTGTTGAGGTACGCTGAGATCGTAGCGCGAAAAGATTTTCTTATGGATGCTTTGGCTCTTTGGCAGCATTACCAAGACTGGTTGTACTACCACCCTGAGTTAGAGTTCTATGTGGATGTCAGTCGTATGGGGCTGACCCTAGAAGTGGTACGTCGCCTAGAGCCAGCTTTTGAGCGCGCCTTTCAGCAAATGAAGGAATTGGAAGCAGGGGCGATCTCCAACCCCGATGAGGGCCGCATGGTGGGGCACTACTGGCTGCGGGATGCCGATTTGGCACCAACTCCAGAACTGCGTGCCGAAATTCGCGATGCCATTGCCCAAGTGAAGCAGTTTAGCCAGCAAGTCCACAGTGGCGCCATTGCTCCACCCCAAGGGGGTCGCTTTACCGAGATTCTCTCCATTGGCATTGGGGGGTCTGCCCTAGGTCCGCAGTTTGCGGCGGCTGCCCTTGCCCCTGTGAATCCGCCCCTGAACATTCACTTTTTGGACAACACCGACCCTGCCGGGTTTGAGCGGGTTTTTGCGGAACTAGGCGATCGCCTGCGGACGACATTGGTGATTGTCATTTCCAAATCGGGGGGGACACCGGAAACCCGCAATGGCATGCTAGAAGCCCAAGCCCGCTTCCAACGTGCCGGCCTTGCCTTTGCCGATCACGCCGTCGCCGTCACCCTGCCGGGCAGTGGCCTTGCCCAAGTGGCGGAGTCCAACGGTTGGCTGGCCATTTTCCCGATGTTTGACTGGGTGGGGGGGCGCACCTCGGAACTGTCAACGGTGGGTCTATTGCCCGCTGCCCTGCAAGGGATTGACATTGATGCCCTCCTCGCGGGAGCAAAATTGATGGATCAGGCAACCCGCGTGCCGAAGATTCGCCAAAATCCCGCTGCCCTACTCGCCTTGGCTTGGCACCATGCGGGCAATGGTCGGGGTGAAAAAGATATGGTTGTCCTGCCCTACAAAGATAGTCTGCTCCTGTTTAGCCGCTACTTGCAGCAGTTGGTAATGGAGTCCCTCGGCAAGGAAAAAGACCTCGACGGCAACATTGTCCACCAAGGGATTGCGGTCTATGGCAACAAGGGAACCACGGATCAGCATGCCTATGTGCAGCAGTTGCGGGATGGCCTACCTAACTTCTTTGTCACGTTTATTGAGGTGCTGCGGGATGGCCAAGAACCCGCCATTGACGTGGAGCCGGGGATTACTGCGGGGGATTACCTCAGTGGCCTACTCCTCGGCACCCGCCAAGCTCTCTATGAAAAGAATCGCCCCTCCCTGACGGTGACGATTCCGGACGTGACCCCGAAAACCGTGGGTGCTCTGATTGCCCTCTATGAGCGAGCGGTGGGTCTTTATGGCTTCTTGGTGAATATCAATGCCTACCATCAGCCGGGGGTGGAAGCGGGGAAAAAAGCAGCGGCGGCCAACTTGGCGTTGCAACGGCAGATTGTTAAAGTCTTAGAACAAAGTGATGAACCCCTAGACTTGCAGGCGATCGCCGACGCTGTCAATGCGCCGGATCAACTGGAGCGGATTTACCTGATCCTGCGGCACCTTGTGGCCAATGATCGCGGCATCGAGCAACTGGGGGATCCAGGGCAGCCAAGTCAATTGCAGTTTCGGTGGCAACGCTAATGCAGCGGCGGCAATTTTGTCAGGGGTTGTTTGCCTTGGGGGCGATCGCCCTCAGTGGGTGTCAAGCCACTGCCAATACAGGACTCACCGTCTATTTACTGCGAAAATCCTTACCCCCCCAATTGATTCAGCGCTTTCGTCAACAGGCCGGCGTGGGACTTCAGCTGCGGCTGCGGGAAACCCCCCAAGAGTTAGCCAACACCTTTGCAGCGGGAATCCTCGGGTCAGCCGTCCTCAGTCTCGGGGATGCTTGGATAGCTCAGGCCGTGGCGCAACGACAGATTGCCCCTATTCCCAAACCACTGATTCAAAACCGGTGGGACTGGGCTGAACCGTGGCAGCCATTACTGCAACTCATTGGCAAAGACGATGCTCTCTGGGGTCTGCCCTATCGCTGGGGGGCAACAGTCCTCATTTATCGCCGCCAGTTCTTTGCCGATTTGGGCTGGGAACCCACAGATTGGGATGTCCTATGGCATCCAAGCGTTCAAGGCCACTATAGCCTGTTAAATCAGCCGCGGGAAGTGATTGGGTTGACGCTGAAATCCCTAGGGCTATCCTACAATGCCCCACCCACCCACCCCGAATTACGGCAACGCTTGCAGCGTCTCCGCCAAGGGTGTCGTTTTTTTAGTTCTGACGCCTACCTGCAGCCACTGATGCTGGGCAGTACACAATTAGCAGTGGGTTGGTCAACGGATGTACTGCCGCTGCTGAAGCGAGATCCGCAGACCTATGCCGCCGTGTTTCCCGCCAGTGGGACAGCGCTGTGGGTGGATTTGTGGGTCTGTGGCCAAAACCCCGATGCGGCAGCCTTGGCTTGGTTGAACTACTGGTGGCAACCGGAAGTTGCTGAGCAACTCAGCCAGTTTAGTGATGCTCCCTCGCCGCTGGTGAGCGATTTAAGACGCACTCTCTTGCATCGCTATATTCCCCTAGCGACTCCCACCGCCTTTGCCAAGAGTGAACTCCTGCTCCCCCTCGATGTGGCTGCCCAAAAACGCTATGACACCCTTTGGCAGGAAATGTTTTTGCCCCTCTCCTAAGTGTGCCGCGGTTGCCTTGAACCACCTAGGATTTCTGCCACATAGGCGAGGGCTTGGGGGCGATCGCGAATTTCTCCCCGCGCTTGCGCCGCTTCCACAGCTCGCAACAATTCACCCACACGCGGCCCCGGCGAGACCTGAAACACTTCTACCAGATCGGCACCCCGCACCAATTGGGGGGGATGGGCAATGGCATCCTTGGGGTCTAACCACCCTTTGACCAAGGGCACTAGATGCGCTTTGGGGATGCCCCGGCTCAGGGCAAGGGCAACAAAGGCTGGAAAATAGCTACCCGCCGCGCGGAATAGATAGAAGGCTTGCTCGCGGTTCAGGGGGTGTTCGAGGGGGACTAGCCAGTGGTTGAGCAATCGGCACAGGACTTGGACAATGCGAATTTCATCAGTGGTGTAGGTGAGGGCAGTTAGTTCCTCGGCAGCGCGGCGATCGCTGGCATTCACGAGGCAGGTGAGCTTGGCCAAAGCCGCTAGGGTTCGCCGTTGGGGTTCGCCGGGGGCAGTTGTTGCGGCAATAGATGTCGTTAGCGCTGGCCAAAGGGCTGGGAAGGGAAAATTCCCTAGGGTGGATTCAAGGGCATGGTAGTGGGTAATCCGCTCCTCGGTGACCGACGGCAGCCACACCGCCAACACGCCATCGCGAAAAGCAAGGGTGAGATAGGGGGCACTCTCAAGGGCACTGAGAAAATAACTGAGTTCCACCCGCACCCGTTCTGGGGCGACTCGTCGCAGTTGGGGGGCAAGGGTTTGGATCACCTGCCGCGTTTCTGGGGTGATGGTGAATTGCAGTTGGGCAGCTTGGCGATAGGCGCGTAGGAGTCGCAGGGGATCAGCAGCGAGATTTTCTGGTGCGACATAGTGAATTTGGCGGCGTTGCAGATCTTGGAGGCCACCGAGGGGATCGATGATGTGGTGGTGGTGAATGTCGTAGGCAATGGCATTGAGGCGAAAATCGCGATCGCTCAAATCGGTCAAGAGGGTTTCTCCGTGCCGCTGGGCAATATCCACCGTTGTATTAGCAAAGACTAAGCGGGCAATCTGACGCTGCCGATCCAAAACCACTAAACCAGCCTTGTACTTATCCGCCAGTTTTTGGGTCAGGGCAATCGCATCCCTCGGCACAATAAAATCCAAGTCGGGGCACGAATTGATCCGGCCTAGGAGCGCATCCCGCACCGCTCCCCCCACGAGGTAGGTATCGGCCGGTAAATCACTGACTGCGATCGGCCAGCGACTAAAATCAAAGGGTTGAAGGGCGACCATTAGAGCTGGTTGAGAGCGATCGCTTGCCCCCCAAGGGTGACCCTCAAGTTTTCCCCCTGCACACAGACGAGCCCTGCGGCGGTTTCAATGGTGAGGCAGTTATTTTCAAATTTGAGTAAGCCGTTCCAAGGCGGGACTGCTGGGGCAGAGGTGGTGGGCAATCCAGACGGGACACTTTCTAGCCAAATCAGCGAGGCATCCCCAGAAAAGTGGCGATCGCCCATCGCCGTTTTGATTATCAGACCACCGCCCGCCGACGGTGAAAAGGCAATATCGCAAATGGGCTGCCACTCCTTGCCCACCAACAGTTGCAATTGCTGTGGCTCCTGAGGTGTGGCAGTGGACTTGAGCAGTAACCACCAAGTTTTCCAAAGTTGCCGTGCCGTTCCCCAACGCACCACCTGTCCCGACGGAATGGCGACCTGTTCGTAGTGCCACGCCGGTACGGGTTCACTGACGTATTGTGTGGGCAAGAAGGAATGGGCTTGGAGGACACTGGCCACCACATCGGCAAAGGGCGCCTCGGCAAAAAGGGTTACTTTTTCATTGGCCACACTCTCACCTTCTACCACCGCCACCACCGTTTCCGTGACCGTGCGCAATTGATAGCAGTGATTGCCGAGGCTAACCACCTTCAAATCAGCACTTTGGTAGGTACTGGGCAGGGGGTGTTGTTGCAGGATCAGCATTTGAATCACCTGCTCATTCGTCCACTCAATCACGGTGGTTTCGTTCGCAGTGGCCATTGGCTTAGCCATTGGCGTTGGGGCGGGCAACGGAACCTCTTCCATTTCCCCAGCCTCAAAGACCACTTCGCCATTGGGCAGGATAGTTCCTGAGAGCTTGGCTTCCTCTAAGTCTTGGCGGCGGGCGATCGCCCCGGTCAGATCCGCCTCTGAGAGATCTGCCCCCACCACATTTGTATCCTTCAGATTACTGTCGTGGAGCACCGCCCCCTTGAGGATGGCCCCACTGAGCACCGCCTGCTGCAAATTGGCGCGTGAGAGGTAGGCACCCACTAGGATGGCGCCACTGAGCATGGCTTCCTGCAAGTTGGCATCGGTCAGATTAGCACCACTCAGATCTGCACCAATCAGATTTGCCCCCCGCAGATTGGCATTGGCCAAGTTGGCCTTGATCAAATCCGCTCCACTCCAGTTGATGCCCTGAAGATCCGCCCCCGCTAGATCCACATGGCTCAGTTGCACCAGCGGGAACACACTGCCCGCCAAATTCACACCCCGGAAATTCCGCACCCCACGGGCAAATTCGCTTAACAAGGTTTCAAGGGTAATTGCTTTGCTCATAGCCGCTCACTAGCAGGGCACCACAGAGTTTTTCAAGCCCACTGCTATAGCTATTCTAGGTCTTGATTCCCATCCAGAGGAGCCAGTCAGCGATGCCATGGTTTGTCAAAATTGAACGCGGTATTGTGGACAAAGCCACCTTTGATCGCCACGTTCCTGCCCACCGTGCCTATGTGCGCGCCCTCATTGCCGCAGGGCATCAAGCCCGCACGGGATACTGGGCTGAGCGCGGGGGTGGCATGTTGTTGTTTCAGGCGGATTCCCGGCAAGCCGCTGAAGAAATTGTTGCCCGCGATCCCCTCGTCCAACACCAGTGTGTCCACTACGAACTCCATGAGTGGTGTATCGTCGAAGCCCCCGATTAGCCTTGGCGCAGTTTTTCTGCCCAGACACGGGTGGGTAGCCCCCACACGTAGATAAAGCCCTCGGCGGCCTTGTGATTAAATTGATCCTCGGCACCATAGGTGGCCAAATCGGGCGTGTAGAGGGAGTAGGGAGATTGCCGCCCCACCACCCGTGCGGTTCCCTTAAAGAGCTTGACGCGCACGGTACCCGTCACCCGCTTCTGGGTCTGTTGAATAAAAGCATCCAAGGCTTCCTTGAGGGGGCTATACCAAAGACCGTTATAGACCAAACGGCTGTAGGTCTCTTCAATCCCCCGTTTGTACTGCGTCACATCGGCGGTTAAGGTCAAGCTTTCCAAATCGCGGTGGGCGTCAATAAGCACCAAGAGGGCAGGGGCTTCGTAAATTTCGCGGGATTTAATGCCGACAAGGCGATTTTCAATCATGTCAATGCGACCAAAGCCGTGGCGCCCCACCCGCTCATTGAGTTCACTCACCAGCGTTACGGGATCGAGGGAGCGGCCATCGAGGCTAACGGGAATTCCGGCCTCAAAGCCAATATCCACATACTCCGGGGAGTTGGGGGTATTTTCAATGGCTTGGGTCATCAAATAGATTTCCTCAAGGGGTTCAATCCACGGATCCTCAAGGGGGCCGGCTTCAATACTGCGTCCCAAAAGATTGCGGTCAATGCTGTAGGGGGAAGATTTTTTCACAGGCGCAGGAATGCCAAAGCGTTCGCCATAGGCAATGGTTTCTTCGCGGCTCATGCCCCATTCGCGAGCGGGTGCCAGGACCTTGAGGTTGGGATTCAGGGCGGCGATCGCCACATCAAAGCGCACTTGATCATTGCCTTTCCCTGTGCAGCCGTGGGCAACGGCATCGGCACCATACTCAGCAGCCGCATCCACCAAGAGCTTGGCAATCAGAGGGCGAGCAAGGGCCGTCGAGAGGGGATAGCGATTTTCGTAGAGGGCGTTGGCCTGAAGAGCGGGAAAGGCATAGTTGCGGATGAACTCAGCTTTGGCATCGACCACCAGCGAGGCACTGGCACCAGCATCAAGGGCTTTTTGGCGAATGGGTTCCAGTTCATCCCCCTGTCCTAAATCAGCGGCGAGGGTAATGACTTCCTTCACGCCCCACTCGTGCTTGAGATAGGGAATACACACGGAGGTATCCACTCCCCCCGAATAGGCCAAAATGACTTTTTCTGCACGCCCCATGATTCTTTCCTGAAATAAATGCGATCGTTACTATAGCGGATCTGTTTGCCAGAAACGTTATAGCAATAACCGTTTCGCCGAGCCTTACATCTGTTTCACTTCGTTTGCTAGGGGCAGGCCTTGCTCAAAACAGGTCAGATTTTCAATTGTCGTGCGGGCAATATCCGTGAGGGCATTGCGGGTAAAGAAGGCTTGGTGAGCAGTAATCACCACATTGGGGAAAGATTGCAGGAGTTGGAAGGTGTCGTCCTGAATAATCGTGTCCGAGAGATCCTGAAAAAAGAGGGAGTCTTCCTCTTCATAGACATCAATGCCCAGATAACCAATTTGGCCGCTTTTAATGCCCTCAATGACTGCTTTGGTGTCCACCAGCTTGCCACGACTAGTATTGATCAACATGACACCGCGCTTCATTTGGGCGATCGTGGTCGCATTGATCAGGTGTTCATTTTCGGGGACAAGGGGGCAATGAAGAGTGACAATGTCCGATTCAGCCAAGAGGGTTTCTAGGGTTGTGTAGGTGCCTATCTGCTCAAAGTCTTTGTTGGGGTAGGGATCATAGCCGTAGAGGTGGCAGCCAAAACCAGCCATAATCTGAGCAACAATACGGCCAATTTTACCCGTGCCAATGATGCCGACCGTACAACCATGGAGGTCAAAGCCCATCAGCCCCTCTAAGGAAAAATTATCATCGCGCACGCGGTTGTAGGCACGGTGGAGTTTGCGGTTTAGCATCAGGATCAGCCCCACCGTATGCTCCGCTACCGAATAGGGGGAATAAGCACTGACGCGGGTAACTGTGATGCCCAAGCTGGCCGCTGTTGCCAAATCCACATTATTAAAGCCCGTACAGCGCAGCGTCACCAGACGCACCCCCAACGCTGCCAGCCGTTTGAGGGTCTCTGCCCCCAGATCATCATTGACAAATACACAGACGGCCTCATGTCCCTCGGCAAGGGAAGCTGTTTGAGGACGCAGTAGCACATCGTAGTAGGTGAGGAGATGGGGATGACCTTGAGCTTCATTGGCGGCATTCAGAAACTGGCGATCGTAGGATTTGGCACTGAAAACGGCAACTTTCATAGCATGGCTCTCCTAGCCCAAGTGACATTACAGCCCTTTTCACTAGGGTTGAACACTCTAGAATCCTGAGAACGTTAATGGCGGACAGCATGCCGATGTGTCCTGTCTGTTAACCCCATATTCCACAAAAGAGCTGTAGTTAGCTTAGCGAGTGTCAGCTTAAGGTTGTGTTAAGGGAGGACAAATACCCAGACAACTGCTTAGGGGATGCCCTTAGCGCTTGCGAAAAAACTGGCGAATGGTTGCGGCAATATGCTCAATGGTGGCATCGCTCAATTCAGGCCAAATGGGTAAGCTGAGAACCTCGCTGGCAAGGCGATCGCTCACCGGATTGGGTGGAGATTGCCCCTTATACATCGGACAGTGATCTTGGGGAATCGGGTAGTAAATCATCGAACTAATACCAGCCGCCTTCAGGTAAGCCGCGAGCGCATCCCGCTGGCCATTGAGCACCCGAATGGTATATTGATGAAACACATGCCCTGGTGAGACTGCTGGGGTCACCACCGCCTCAAGACCCGCCAAGGCTTGGTTATAGGTTTGGGCGACTCGCCGTCGCTCTTGATTCCAGCGATCGATATGGGGTAGCTTCACCCGCAGAATTGCCGCCTGTAGGCTGTCCAAGCGAGAATTGTAGCCAATCATTTCGTGGTGGTAGCGTTGACGGGAGCCGTGAACCCGCAGCATGCGCGATCGCTCGGCTAAATCATCATCATTGGTGGTAATCAGCCCCCCGTCGCCATAGGCACCGAGATTCTTGGTGGGAAAAAATGAAAAGGCTCCCATGGTACCGATCGCCCCCGTGAACCGATGAGCTAAAGCCTCTTGAGTTGCCGTTTCACATTGACAGTTCTCACAGGGCGGACAATAGCGGGCACCAAAGGACTGGGCACAATCCTCAAGAATGGCTAACCCATGGGCTTGGGCAATTTCAACAATTGCTCCCATAGCAGCTGGCCGCCCAAATAAATGAACCGGCAAAATCGCCTTGGTGCGGGGGGTAATGGCTGCGGCAACTTTACTGGGATCAAGGTTAAAAGAGTCCAGTTCCACATCCACAAAGACCGGGCGGGCACCCACCAAACTAATCGCCTCTGCCGTCGCAAAAAACGAAAAGGGGGTGGTAATCACCTCATCCCCAGCACCTATTCCCAAACTGCGCAGGGAAATCACCAGTGCATCTGTCCCTGAATTAACTGCTACCGCATGGCGCACCCCTAAATAGGCGGCTACCTCTTCCTCAAAGGCCTGTACCTCTGGCCCTAGAATGAACTGACCGGATGCCAGTACGCGGGCAACTGCGCGATCGATGTCTGCTTGCAGGAATTGATATTGGGCCTTGAGATCAAGAATAGGGATGGTATCCATGAGAGAGCGCAAGTCTTTATTATCATCCTCTCACGAGCGTAGTGTGGTTTTAGCGAATTAAGCTAGGCTTAGAGTGTAGAGCCGTTCTCAAGGGCGGGGTTCCAGACCCGTTTTTTTTGATGAATCCCCAAGAGTTGTTAAAACGCTATGCCAGCGGTGAACGGGACTTTAATCGTGCCAGTTTGACAAATGGCGAGTTTATCAACGCTGATTTACGGGGGATTATTCTCTCCCGTGCCGACATGGAGTGGGTCAACCTGAGCGGGGCCAATCTCAGTGGTGCGGTGCTGTGTGGCGCAGAAATTGTTAATGCCATGCTCATCAAGGCAGAATTGGTGGATGCCAACCTCGCTGGCGCAAACCTTAGCCGCAGTGATCTCAGTTGGGCAAACCTGACGCGAGCCAATCTCAGCCGCGCTGAACTTAGTGAAACCACCCTGCGGGGAACGGTGCTTCAGGGTGCCAATCTCTCTCGTGTGGACTTGGCGAATGCGGATCTACGGGGATTGACACTCGACGGCGTTAACCTTTCGGGGGCAAATTTACAGGGCGCGAATTTGCATGGCACGGATCTAAAGCAGGCGAACCTAACCCGTGTGGATTTAATTCAGGCGGATGTCAGCAATGCCAATCTCAGTGGTGCGAACCTCAGCGGTGCCAACCTGAGTGGCGCGAACTTAACGGCGGCGAATCTCACGGGAGCCAATCTCAGCCGCGTTGATCTCACGGAAGTCAAGCTCAGTGAAGCCAACCTTGCCAAGGCCAACCTTGTCGGCGCGGAACTGGCCAAGGCGGATCTGTCCTCCCTAGAACTTTCAGATGTCAACCTCAGTGGTGCCAATCTCAGTGGTGCGAACCTGAGCCATACCAACCTTAGCCGTGCGGATCTCAGTGGGGCAAATTTACGGGGCGCCAACCTCAGCCATGCCAAACTGGTGGGCACCAATCTGCAGGGGGCGAATCTCCAAGGGGCAAACTTGCAGGGGGCATTGCTGGACAATGCGGATTTGAGTCAAACGGATCTACGCAGTGCCAATCTCAGTGGCCTCGTCTTTAATGGCGTGAAGCTGCGGGGTGCCAATCTCAGTGGTGCCAATCTTCGCGAAGTGGAGTTAACGGAAGCCAACTTTAGCCGTGCCGACTTGGTAGAAGCGAATCTCAGCCGTGCCCGCTTGGTGGGAGCCAACCTGAGTCGTGCTACTCTCTCAGAAGCGAATCTCAGCCGCGCCACCCTCAGTGGAGCTACCCTGAGCCGGGCAACGTTTAGTGGCAGCTTACTGGGAACTGTAGATCTCAGCGGTGTTAACTTGAGTGGGGCAGACTTAGGGGACGCCAACCTCTCAGGCTCTAACCTGTCGCGGGCGGATTTGACGCGGGTGAACCTGACTGCTGCGGATATGAGTGGTGCCAACCTCAGTGAAGTGGATTTGCGGGGTACGATTATGCCCGATGGCCGACGGCGAGCTTAGGCGGGGTCTTTTTCGGGGACGGCTTCTTCGGCAGCTTCAACCGGCTGGGGTCTCGGTGGTGCTTGACGGCCAAAGAGGTGCACCAAGTGCTTCAAATGAGCGGCAAGTTCAGGGGTAAGTTGACCCGCAGTTAGGCGCCACGCCCAGTTGCCTTCGCTCGTACCGGGGAAATTCATGCGGGCATGACTATCGAGACCGAGCAAATCTTGAACGGGAAGAATGGCTTGGTTGGCAACGGTTCCTAGGGCCATGCGAATCAAAGCCCAGTGGGGTTCGCTGGGGGTATAGCCCAAATAGTCAATGAGGCGCTGCTGTTCCCAGTCACTGAGGGTGCGGTACCAGCCGACAGTTGTGTCATTGTCATGGGTGCCAGTGTACACCACACAGTTGCGCTCTTGATTAAAGGGTAAAAAGGGATTATCCGAACCACCGCCGAAGGCAAACTGGAGAATTTTCATCCCCGGAAACTGAAACTGATCCCGTAGGGCAATGACATCGGGGGTAATATCCCCTAAATCCTCGGCGAGAATAGGCAGTCGTCCCAAAGCAGCTTGCAAGGTTTCAAAGAAGGCAGCACCAGGACCCAGTTGCCACTCACCGTTGACGGCTGTTTCCTCCCCTTCGGGCACTTGCCAGTAGCCCTGAAAGCCGCGAAAGTGATCCACACGGATAATGTCCATGTAGGAGAGCAGGGCACGGAAGCGCTCAATCCACCAAGAGTAGCCATCGGCAGCAAGGGCTTTCCAGTTGTAAATGGGGTTGCCCCAGAGTTGTCCTGTGGCACTGAAGTAATCTGGAGGCACACCGGCCATGAGGGCAGCCGCACCCGTTTCTGGATTGAGTTCAAAAAATTGGGGAAAGGCCCAGACATCGGCACTGTCGTGGGCAACATAAATGGGAATATCACCAATAATCTGAATCCCCTGTTGATTGGCGGCTTCCTTGAGGGCGTGCCACTGCTGGTAAAAGAGAAATTGCTGAAACTCGTACTCAAAAATGCGCTCTTTGAGAACGGCTTGGATCGCGGCAAGGGCGGTTGGTTCGCGATCGCGCAAAGGGGCGGGCCATTCATACCACGGCTGTCCCTCGTGGTGATCCTTCAGCGCCATAAAGAGGGCATAGGTGGGCAGCCAGTAGTGGGCAAGGGCTTGAAAGTCGCGAAAGGCCTGCCAGTCTTCTGGGGTGGCTTGATTCTGAAAGCGTTGAGCAGCAAGGCGCAGCAGGGGGAGTTTTTGGCTAATGACAGCCTCGAAATCGACGCGATCGCTATTCTCAAGCGTGAGTCCTGCCAAATCTGCTTCCGTTAACCAGCCCTCCTTGACCAGTTCATCCAAGCTGATCAGCAGTGGGTTGCCGGCCATCGCGGAGTAGCACATATAGGGGGAATTGCCAAAGCCCGTTGGCCCTAGGGGCAAGACCTGCCAGTACTGCTGATCACTGGCAACCAAAAATTCAAGGAACTCACGAGCTGCCGCACCCAAGTCACCAATGCCATGACCACCAGGCAGGGACGTGGGATGAAGCAGTAAACCACAGGAGCGGGGAAAGTGCATTATTTAAGCCACGGGGAAACTTGAGCTAATTATCGCCCAATTCTGGATCGGCAATCTCGCTGGATTCCGCTAGAATTTCTGCTTCAAGGGCGGCTAGCTCCTCTGGCGACATCCGCGCAAGGCGATCGCTCATCACGGCCTCCTCATAGTCTTTGAGTTGCTGATGGTAGGTCATCCGTCCCGTAAAAACCCGCAGGAGATAGGTGGAGAGCCAACCCAGAACCACCAAGACAAAAATGGCTTGACTCCAAATCCCTGCTTGAAGCGGCTCAATCCCCGCAATGCGCAACAGCAGATAAACCAAGCCGCCCGTAAAGAAAACACCAATACCAATCCCTAGAACATCAATGCGGCGCATAGCACCTAGAAATCGAGAGAGCGCGGTTGGGGACGAAAGTTAATAAAGGGAGCCAGCAGGAGTAATCCCGGAAAGAAGAACGTCACCAGAAAGTACATAAATGCCCGCTCAAAGGAGCCAGCCACATACCAGCGAGCATTCAAATAGGCATAGACGATCGCCGGCACCACCAGCAGATACAGCCCTGCCAAGGCGCCATAGACACCGAGTACCAAAAGCTCTGTTGAAACTGCCATAATTGCTACCTCTTCACCAACGATGACCAAACTACTCTGCAACGGTGCGGGTTTCGCTCACGGCTTCCCCAAGGGCAGGAACGGCCATTCCCATGGCTTGCGCAAGGGCTGGAGGCGGCGCTTGGCGGCTGGGGGCATTGAGATATTGACCGGTGAGAATAGGGGGCACCGGCTTCATCTTGTGCTTGGCGGTAAAGAGGCGATGGGTTTGGGCAAGGTTGCCGCGCTCACTGATATGCTCATTGGCAATTTTCTTGCGCAGCTTGACGATCGCATCCATGATCGCTTCTGGACGGGGCGGACAGCCGGGCAAATAGACATCCACGGGAATCAGCTTGTCCACACCACGCACGGCGGAATAAGAATCAGAGCTAAACATCCCCCCTGTGATCGTGCAGGCACCCATGGCAATCACGTACTTGGGATTGGGCATTTGATCGTAGAGGCGCACCAAGGCGGGTGCCATTTTCATCGTGATGGTGCCAGAGGTGATGATCAAATCCGCCTGACGGGGGCTGTTGCGGGGCACCAAGCCAAAGCGATCGAAATCGAAGCGCGAGCCAATCATGGCCGCAAACTCAATGAAGCAGCAGGCAGTGCCATACATGAGCGGCCATAGGCTCGATAGCCGTGCCCAGTCATAAACATCGTTGAGGGAAGTAAGGATGATATTTTCCGCAAGTTCTTGGGGAACTTCAGGACGAGCAATTGGATTGAGGATGGCAGGCGAGGTCGTATTGGTCATAGGGTTCCCTCAAGGGACATCGGCCAAATGTAAAAACACTTAAAATTATAGGCCTTTACCCTAACAGATGCAGCCAATTGCATTGAGCTGGCAATAAAAAAACTTGACAGCAAGGATAAATTATTTTTGGCCGCCCACCTGCAGGCCGGGGGGTAGGTCTAAGGTGTCACCAATGGTGATGCCATTCCAGTAGGCCGCCAGCAGGACATCACAGGTTTTGCCCCAGGCGATCGCCCCTTGATGGTCGAGGCCAATGGCGCCAAAATCCCGTTGCCGACTCGCGGCTTCCCGAAAGGATTTTTCAAAGGCCGCCTCAAGGGAAAGCCCATCGGTGACGCGCACCACAATCCGCGTGGCCAGCGCCTCATCCAGAATATCCTCACCAATGCCAGTACAACTGACTGCTGCTAAGCTGTTGGCATAGGTGCCGGCTGGCGTTGCGGAGTCACTGACCCGCCCAATACGCTCAAAGCCCTTGCCGCCAGTGGAAGTCCCCACGGCCAAGTGTCCCTGCTGATCTAAAACCACAACACCAATCGTGCCCCGCCTTGCCTCCTCAGCCACGACTCCGGCCATCGATGTTTGGAAATTGCCTTTGCGTTCCTCGAGCCACTCGTAGAGTCGCTGATCCGTGAGGGGTTGATACACAGGAAGCTGCAATTCACGAGCGAGCTCTGCTGCTCCCACATCGGACAGAATACGGTCAGGGCACTGTTGCAACCAATGCGCAAGGTCAATGGGATTTTTCACCCGTGAGACATTAATGACACCGCTGAGGCGCTGCCGCTGCCCATCCATGAGCGAGGCACTCATGCGAATTTGACCGTCGGATTGCAGCACAGACCCCGTGCCTGCATTAAAGCGCGGTTCATCCTCTAGGAGCCGACACCCCAAAACCACTGCCTCAATCGCCGTTGCCCCTTCTTTTAGGGTCTGAACCACTTGGCTGACAATGGCATGCAGGGATTGGCGGACGGGAATGAGACCGCCTTTGTCTTGGAGCGAGCTGCCGGCGCCGCCATGGAGAATCACAGTGGGTTGGGGCATCCTGAATAGGCGAGATAGAAATCAATGGACTAAATTCACGATACCCCGCGGCGAGGGTCTAAATCCACGGGCTGCCCTAAGCAACTGCTGCCGCTGGCATGGTCTCTGTCTGAGTCGTGGCTTCCTCAGTATCCAGTAGCGCTTGTAGTTCTTGGATGGCTTGTTGGGTATCTTCCACTTGACTGAGGAGCGATCGCGCGATTTTTTCCCCAGAGGCGGTGGACTCTACAACCTCGCGAATGTGATGGCGAAAATGATTGGCCATTTCCTCTACTTGTTGGTTGGCAAAGACCACTTGGTTGGCCAATTTGTTAATTGCCTCACTGATAAAATCGAAACCAGCCATCTGCTGGCCACTGCGACTGGCAATCAGCCCCGCCTGCACCGCAAGATGTTTCACCTGACGGGTAATCTCAGCAATTTGATGGGTGGCTTGGTCGATAATTTCCACGTCCTGTTTCAGCCGTTCGCTGAGGCGATAAACCTCCGCTGTGTGACGGCTAATTTGGTTAACCCCGGTGAAGGTTTGCTGAAAGGCTTTGCGCCCCCGCTGGGAAAGAACTTGGCTAATGGAGACGAACCGTTGATTGAGTTGGGCAATCCGCTCCGCTTGCTCACGCACAGAGCGCTCCTGCTGCTCTAGGGCTTCGTTCATCTGTTGGGTGCGGGTCAGCTCGCTTTCAAGGCGCTTGGCATAGTCTTGGTTCCGCTCTTTTTCCAGCTTTAACTTCTCAAGGAGTTGCTGGGTGTGGAAGTGCTGCTGCTGAATGAAGAGATTTTTCTTGCTCAGCACTTGCGCTTGGGCAATCAGGATCAGCCGCATATCCACCAACACCAGTTGCTTGCCCTTACGCACGACCACGGGTTCGTAGACAAAGGCGGGGGGGCGACTCAAGGCCTGTTCCACAGCTTCTTCCACAGGAGTGCGTGCCATCAAAACAAGGGGAGGTACTTGGGGTGCAGCAACTTCTGGCAGCAATTTAATCGGGCGCGGCAAGTAGAGATCGCGACCAAACTGCTTGCTCATGCGCTCAAAAAACTTGACCTTGGAGATCATGCCGATGACGCGATCGCCTGCCACCACCAGTACCCCCGGTAGCTCAGGATAACGTTGAAATTCATCAGCCACTTTTTCAGAGATGGTTTCAGGGGAAACCTGATAGGAAAAATAGGGTAAGTCAGCCAACGTAGCGGCTGCAGACAGTTGGATATTGACTGTCTCATTCATTTGATTGTCCCCCAGAATGAGTATTCAATTGTTTTAGCGTGAAGACTGTACTCTGCTTTACCTCACTTAAATTATCTCGACTTAAGAGTAGGAGGAAATTATTTTTTGGTTATCTTTTGGTTAAGTTCGATTCCCACTAGATTTCAAAATACCCGAATTTTTCGTTTATTCCAGATTCACTGACTTCGGATTAAATTTAAGACGTATGGCAAATGAATGTTATGTAGAATACACTTTTTATTTTCGAGGCTATGAATTTTCAGCATACCACTGCTGCACCTGCTGTTGAATGGCTGCCGTTTCTGTGGCACTCAGTTTATCCAAATTTTTGAGGATAATGCTCATGCGTCCTTGGCGACTCAAGATTTTGCGGTGCCGGGCTAGAAAGTGCCAATAAAAAAAGTTAAAGGGACAGGCGCGATCGCCCACTCGTTGCTTGGGATCATAGGCGCACCCTTGGCAATAATTACTCATGCGCTGAATGTAGTTAGCAGACGCCGCATAGGGCTTGGAGGCCAAGCGTCCGCCATCGGCAAATAAGCCCATTCCCAAAACATTGGTTTGCATCACCCAGTCGTAGGCATCAATAAACACGCTGTGGAACCAGTTTTCCACTTCTTGCGGAGACAAGCCAGTAATCAGGGCAAAGTTGGCGAGGATCATCAGCCGTTGAATGTGGTGGGCATAGCCTGTGCGCTCAATTTGCTGCAGAACGTGGCGCAGACAGTTCATGGTGGTGCGATCGCTCTGCCAAAAGAACGTCGGTAAGGGGTGAGTGTGCTGAAAGAAATTATGCTGGCAGTAGTCAGCACCAAGGTAGTGATAGAGACCATACATATACTCACGCCAGCCGAGAATTTGGCGAATAAAGCCCTCCACACTGTTGAGGGGCAGCGGCCGTTCCCTATAGGCGGCTAAGACAGCATCGATCACTTCTTGGGGGTGCAATAGCCCTAGGTTCAAATAGGGGGACAGCAAACTGTGCCATAGGGTCTCTTCTCCTGCCACCATGGCATCTTGGTAGGGGCCAAACTGGGGCAAGCGGTATTCAATAAAGTTTTCCAAGACCTGCAGCGCTTGGGCGCGGGTGACTCCCCAGTCAAAGGGTTCGATGTGGCCGTAGGTGTCAAAGTTGCCTTGGCGCACTGTCTCAATGACTTCTTGGCTGATCTGATCGGGAGAAAAGCGCAGCGGTGGTGGCGGTTTGAGGCGAGTAGGCGGCGGTTGGCGATTTTCGGCATCGTAGTTCCACTTGCCACCCACGGGGGATTTACCGTCCATGAGAATTTGAAACCGTTGGCGACCGGCGCGGTAGAAATACTCCAACACCAGCGTTTTGCGACCTTTCGCCCAGTCCTGAAATTCTGCTTCTGACCAGAGAAAGTGATTGTTGGGCAAGAACTTAATGGTACAGGGGAGATCGAGGGTAGCGATCAGATCCCGAAAGGGGCGATCGCTGGGCTGCATGATCCGCAGTTCGTGGATATGGTGAGCTTCAATCCACTGTCGCAAGGGGGTAGCAAAGTCGGGGGCGATCGCATAGGTCACCGGCCAACCGGCTGCCTCGAGTTCTTGGGCAAAGTGGCGCATGGCCGACCACACCAGCACGAGTTTTTGGGCATGGTAGCGGCGTTGTTGCACCCATTGGCGGGACTCAATGAGGATGACGGGCACAGAAGTTGGACAGCTTTGCAGGGCTGATTGCCCTTGCCACAGTTGATCGCCTAAAACCCAAACGCCAATGGCCATCCGAACTCAGATTGTAAATAAGGACTAAGGGAGAATGGTTTAGTACAGCCAATGTGATTTATCTTAGTGTTCAACTGTTGCAACTCCATACGACACTCATCATGCAAATTCGCCGGCGTCCCCCTAATCCCGCTGTAACCGTTCGCAACCTCCACTACCAAGTACCGGTGGCCGATGAGGCTCCCCGCAATATCCTTGAGAAAATCGTTTGGCACAAGGAACAGGAGGTAGAGCAACTGCGGGAAGTGCTCCCCCTGCCGGACTTGCAACGTCAGGTACTCGATGCACCACCCGTACGCTCCTTTTTCGCCGCGCTGCAAAACCCTGTCACCCAGCCAGCACTGATTGCCGAGGTCAAGAAGGCCTCTCCCAGTAAAGGGGTGATTCGCCCCAACTTTGACCCGGTGGCGATCGCCCAAGCCTATGTTGCCGCTGGCGCGACTTGCCTTTCCGTCCTAACGGACAGTGAGTTTTTCCAAGGCAGTTTTGAGTACCTGGCTCAAATTCGCCAAGTGGTGGACGTGCCACTGCTGTGCAAGGACTTTATCATTTACCCCTACCAAATGTTCTTAGCGCGGTTGCGGGGCGCTGATGCGGTTCTCTTAATCGCTGCCATTCTCTCGGATCGCGATCTGCGTTATTTCCTGCGCATTGCCCATGGCTTGGGGCTAACCGCATTAGTGGAGGTGCACAGCGCCGAGGAGATGGAACGGGTACTTGAGCTGGAGGACGTACAGTTGGTGGGCATCAACAATCGCAATTTGACGGATTTTAGTGTTGATCTAGCCACCACTGAACAGCTTTTGGCCACCTATGGGGCGCAACTGCGCGATCGCGACATCCTCGTGGTCAGTGAATCGGGCATTCATCAGCGCGCTGATGTTGAGCGGGTGACCCAAGCGGGAGCCAAGGCAATTTTGGTGGGAGAATCCCTCATGCGACCCCCAGCAGAGATGGCGCACCTCAGCGCTGCGGAGCAACTCCAAGCACGGATTCAGCAGTTATTCCCAGAGTTGGCACACAAGTAGCGCAGTTAACTATGCCCCTGAAGGCAGTCTTATTGGATTTCAATGGGGTGATCCTTGATGATGAGGCGATCCATGCCGCCCTCATTGATGAGATTCTGCTGCAAGAGAACTTGCGACCCCAGCGGGGGGAATACGATCTCTTTTGCTTGGGACGCAGCGATCGCGCCTGTTTGGATAATCTCCTCAGTCGCCGCGGCCGGGCAGTGACCCCGGCCTATCTCGACAAACTGGTGGCACAAAAGGCAGCTGCCTACCGCGCACGCCTAGCCAATATGGAGCCTTTTCCCTTCTTTGCGGGGGCGATCGCCCTGCTGGCGAAACTCCATGCTGCGCAATTGAAAATTGCCATTGTCACCGGTGCCCTGCGATCCGATGTGGACTTGGCTCTTGAGCGGGGAAACTTGACTGGCATTGTGGACTGCATTATCAGTGCCGAAAGCGTAGAACGCGGTAAACCCTATCCCGACCCCTATCTCCGTGCCATTGCAGCCTTGCAAGCCCTAGGGGGCGATCTCACAGCCGCTGATTGTCTGGCGATCGAGGACACCTTGGTGGGGGTGCAATCCGCCCGTGAAGCTGGTGTCAAAGTCTTGGGGGTCGCGCACACCTATCCCTTTCACATGCTCCAGCGTCGTTGTCAGTGGGTGCTCGATCGCCTTGATCAGTTTGACCTAGCAGAAATTGCCCCTGTTTTTGACCGTCGCGTGGCTAGGGCAACTGCCTAAAGGTGTTTGACCTCAGCAATGAGTTGATTGAGCACTTCCTTGGCATTGCCAAACAGCATCAGCGTTCTGTCCTTGTAGAACAACTCATTGTCAATACCGGCAAAGCCCGGATTGAGACTGCGCTTGATCACAATCGTGTGTCGTGCCCGATCCACATCGAGAATGGGCATCCCATAGACAGGGCTACCGGGGTTCGTGCGCGCGGCTGGATTCACGACATCATTAGCACCAATGACCAGTGCCACATCCACATGCTCAAACTCTGGATTAATGTCCTCCATGTCCTTGAGTTGGGGGTAGGGGACATTGGCTTCGGCAAGCAGCACATTCATGTGACCGGGCATGCGACCTGCCACCGGGTGGATCGCGTATTTGACATCCACACCCAGCCGCTCCAGTTGATCTGCCAGTTCTTTGACACTGTGCTGCGCTTGGGCAACCGCCATCCCATAGCCGGGAACAATGACCACAGATTTGGCATAACCCAGCATCATCGCACTTTCTTCGGGGTCAATGGTGCGCACTGACTTCGCGGTGGCATGAACACTACCCTCAGCACTGCCTGTGGTCGAGCTACCAAAGCCACTAAAGAGCACATTGGCCAAGGAGCGATTCATGGCCTTGCACATAATTTGGGTCAGAATCAGCCCCGCAGCTCCCACCAAGGCACCCGCGATAATCAGCATACTGTTGCCAACGATGAAGCCCGCAGCACTGGCAGCCAAGCCCGAAAGGGAGTTCAAAAGGGAAATCACAACCGGCATATCAGCACCGCCAATGGGCAGGACAAAGAGCACCCCCAAAATGCTGGCGATCGCCACTAGGCCCCAGAAAATCGGCATCTGACTTGGATGCAACCACACCCAGCCACTGGCCACCCAGAAAGCCACCAGCAAGCCGAGGTGAATCGCCTGCTGCATCGGGAAAATGATCGGGGTTCCCGAAATCAATCCCTGAAGCTTACCAAAAGCCACAAGGCTACCAGTAAGGGTGACACCCCCAATCAGCACCCCCAAAAGAATGGTGATCAGCGTACTGGGGGTCAGCGGTTCACCCAACGCAACGATGCGGCAAAATTCCCCAATGCCCACCAAGGCAGAGGCCGCCCCTCCTAAGCCATTGAGTAACCCCACCATCTGGGGCATGGCCGTCATTTCCACTTTGTAGGCAGCGATCGCGCCAATGACACTGCCGAGGCCAATGGCCGCTAGGATGCCCGTATAGCTAATAATCTGGCGATCGAGGAGCGTGACCACAATCGCAATCAACATCCCCAAGGCGGCAAGGCGATTTCCTTGACGGGCCGTGGCCGGAGACCCCAGTTTTTTCAAACCGAGGATAAAGAGCGCCGCAGCACCCAGATAGCTCAATTCTTCAATGCGTGTTAGCCAATCCATGGTTCCTACCGCTTAAACATCTGCAACATGCGATCCGTGACCAAAAAACCGCCCACCACATTAATCGTGGCGAGCACTGTCGCAATAAATCCCAAGACCACCGTTAAAGTGGTGTGCCCACTCCCCGCCATCAGTAGGGCACCAATTACGGCAATCCCCGAAATGGCATTGGAACCAGACATCAAGGGGGTATGCAGGGTGGGGGGAACTTTGTTAATCACCTCAAAGCCAATGAAACTGGCCAAGACAAAAATCATCAGACCGACAAGAATGGGATCTGTCATAGAACGAATCCTCTAGGGACATCTCTAAACCGTTGTTGCCAAGGTTTGGGCAGGATGCAGCAGTTGCAGTACCCGTGGGTTGCGAACCTGCCCTTCATGGGTGACACAGGCGGCATCCACAATGTCATCGCCAAAGTTCAAGACCAATTCCCCTTGGGGGGTGAGGTACTTCAGAAGGGTCGAAATGTTTTTGGCATACATTTGACTGGCATGCACCGCCATTGTCGAGGGCAGATTAATTGGGCCAATAATGGTGACCCGCTGATGACAAATAGAGCGCCCCGGTTCTGTGCAGGCACAGTTGCCCCCCTGCTCAGCGGCTAAATCCACAATCACCGAACCCGGTTTCATGCTGGCCACCATCCGTTCTGTCACCAAAAGAGGGGCAGGCTTGCCGGGAATTTGAGCAGTGGTAATGACCACATCGGCACTGTGGACATGGGCAGCGATCGCCTCTTGGGTTTTGTGCTTCGCCGCCTCAGAAACCTCTTTGGCATAGCCGCCGGCAGCAACCGTATCCTCCTCAAGGTTAACTTCGACAAATTTGGCACCGAGGCTTTGTACTTCCTCCTTGACCGCTGGGCGAATATCAAAGGCTTCAACCACGGCTCCCAAACGCCGCGCGGTGGCGATCGCCTGCAAGCCAGCCACCCCTGCCCCAATCACAAACACCTTGGCGGGGGGAATCGTACCCGCTGCCGTCGTCAACATCGGGAAAAAGCGCGGCAAATGGGAAGCGGCCAATAACACCGCCGCATACCCTGCCACCGCTGCTTGGGAAGACAAAGCATCCATACTCTGGGCGCGACTCGTGCGGGGAATGCACTCGAGGGCAAAGGCAGTAATCTGCCGCTCTGCCAAGTGTTGCATCTGCCATGGATTGCCCAAGGGATTGAGAAAACTAATTAAGGTGGTGCCGGGTCGAATCCACTCCACCTCGCGATCGCGCAGCGGCGCCACCTTGAGCAGCACATCCACACCGCCCCAGACCTCTTCAATGGAGTAACCAATTTCCGCACCTGCTGCACGGTAGTCATCATCGCTGAAGTGAGCCATATCCCCTGCACCAGACTCCACACAGAGGTGATACCCCTGCTGCACCAGCTTGGCAACGACTTCGGGAATCAGGGCAACCCGTTGTTCACCCACTTCGCGTTCCTTAACGACCCCAACTTTCATAGGCACTCTTGGATAGGGTTTGCAGTCTTGACAGAACAATTCCTTGGTGTACTCATCCGGACATTTTTATAACCGCCCGACACCGTCACAACACATTCACCTGCTGTCCTGTACTGATACTCAAGCTACTGCGATCCCCTTAGGAATGCGAGGAAATGTCAGCATTTCATGGGGATTCTCCACAAGTCTTATGATCCCCAGTAACGTTTGTAACAAATGTTGACATTATCATTGAGTACTTTTACTTAATTTCCCCTCGTCATCCTTTTGTATGCTCAAAGGAGCTATACCTCATTTGGGGTTGCCGATGGAATTTCCTAGTAATAGCGACTAATTGCCTTATCAAAGGGATTACGTTCAAAGCAAAACTTAAAGTAGTTATGCCAAATGTCGGGATTAATCGCGTTGTTAACTTCGGCAGCCGTGAAGTGATTGTTACACTTGCGCTTAGACCCCTGATAAAAGAGAGCGAGCCAGTCTGACAACCGATAGTCAACCAAGGGAGCACGAAAATTGCGAGGCTCTGGATAACCCAATTGACGACGGATGCGCTCATCCTGCCAGCGAATCGGTGTGATGACATCCTGACTACCACAAAACTGGGAGAGGGCAATTTCAATACTGGTGCCAGCAGTTTTACGAGTTTTCAGGAAAATAAACCGATAGGTGTGGTTAATAATCATTGCGAATAGCTATCCAGAAGGGCAGTTTGACCGCTACTTGCGCTCTTGTGGCAGACTAGGAGATTGCAAGTACAGAGTCACAGGCATGTTCAAAACAATTTTAGTGGCACTCGATACCAGTGAGTTATCGGCACGGGTGATGGCAGCGGTGGCACAGTTAAATCTTGACCCAGATGCCCAAGTGATTCTCAGTCATGTGATTTCACCGGTGGAGTCGGGGTTTGGGGTCAGTGCCGATCGCCCCTCGTTGCATCCGCAAATGGGCACCTACCGCAGTATTGAGCAGCATTTACAACAGTTCCAAAGCCACCTCCCCTGTGACTCGGAAATTGAAATTGTTACCGGTGACCCCGTCGAGGAAATTTTACGCTTGGCCAATATCTATGGGGCAGACCTGATTGTGCTGGGGAGTCGCGGCCTCACGGGGGTTGAGCGGGTTGTGCAAGGCTCAGTAAGTGGCGCCGTTGTGGCGGATGCCCCCTGTTCGGTGTTTGTGGTTAAGTCAGCGGAAACTTAGGGTATGACAGCACCATTGACGGGTCTGACAGCGGCGGAAGTGGCGGAGCGGCAAGCCAGAGGTCGCATTAACCGTCAAGCGAGTGAAAGCAATCGCACCTATGGCGACATTTTGCGGGAAAACCTCTTCACGTTTATCAATGGGGTTTTTGCTTTTATTAGCGTCATTTTGCTCTTTTTAGGTCGTCCGGGAGATGTGGCCGCCATCATCGTGGTGGTGTTTCTCAATGCCATCATTAGCATCCTGCAAGAAATTCGCGCCAAACGGCAGTTGGATGAAATTAGCCTCCTCACCCGTCCCCGTGTCAAGGTGCTGCGCGATCGCCAAGAAGCCATTATTGATCCCGCAGAAGTCGTAGAAGGGGATATTCTCCTTTTGGAGCCGGGGGATCAAATCGTTGCCGATGGCACTGTCGTTGGTGATGGACAGATCCAAGTGGATGAGTCCTTGCTCACAGGGGAGTCGGATCTCATCTCCAAGCAAGCGGGCGATCGCCTGTACTCCGGGAGCTTTTGTGTACGCGGTGCCGCTGCCTATGTCGCCGAACAGGTGGGGGAAGCCAGTACCGCCCATCAACTAACTGCTGCCGCCAAAACTTACCACCACAAACTGACCCCCCTGCAACGGGAAATTAACCTGATTATTCGCGTCATCCTTGCCCTTGCCATTTTCCTGTGGCTATTGGTGTTGCTTTCGCTGTTGGTACGCCTGACCACCCTACAAATGAGTGTGCAAACGGCGGCAGTGGTGGCGGGTCTTGTCCCCGTGGGCTTGTATCTGACAATTACGCTCACCTATGCCTTGGGGGCATTGCGCATCTCCCGTGCCAATGTCTTGGTGCAGCAGGTGAATGCCATTGAATCCCTCAGTGGCGTCGATATTCTCTGCCTTGATAAAACGGGCACACTGACGGCCAATGCCCTTGAACTCCATAGCTGGTACGCCCTCACTGATACAGAGGAAAAGACAAAAGCGGCTCTCGCCACGTTTACCGCCAGTGTTAGTGCTCCGAACCGCACCCTTGTTGCCCTCACGGAGGCCTTTGACGGCAGGCCCCAGCCCCTACGCCTCGAAATTCCCTTTTCCTCCGCCTACAAGTGGAGTGCCGCAGCGTGGCAGGACTCGGAAACGTTTATCTTGGGGGCACCGGATGTTCTCTTCAAGGCTGAAGACCTCTCCCCTGAGGTGACTGAATTACTCCAGCGGGGACGGCAGCAGGGATTGCGGGTGCTTCTCTTTGCCCGTAGTTGCAGTGATCCGCAATGGGATGAGCGGCAGGAGACTGCCCTCTTGCCCCCAGACCTAGAACCCTTAGCAGTGATTTGGGTGGGCGATCGCCTGCGACCCCAATCCCGTGAGGTTCTAGAACGCTTTCAGCAAGCCGGAATTCAAATCAAAATTATCTCCGGCGACCACGCGGAAACCGTTGTTGCCCTTGCGAAACAAGTGGGTCTCGATGATGGGGCGATCGCCATCTCCGGTGCAGAATTGGCCGCCATGGATGATCCCAGCTTTGATCAAATGGCCGAGAAAGCCACGGTCTTTGGTCGCATTACCCCCGAGCAAAAGGCGAAACTCGTGACTCGACTACGCGCCCTTGGGCATCAGGTGGCCATGATTGGCGATGGTGTCAATGATGTGCTGTCCCTGAAGCAGGCCAACGTGGGAATTGCTATGGAAAGTGGCAGTGCCATTACCCGGAATGTGGCTGATATTGTATTGCTTGCGGATTCCTTTGCCGCCTTACCAGCCGCCTTTCGTGAGGGACAGCGCATCTACAACGGCATTCAAGATGTCACGAAGCTTTTTTTGGTGCGGGTGTTTAGCTTTAGTTTGCTTTGTCTAGTCACCGTTATGGCAGGGCGCGCCTTTCCGCTGCTGATTAAGCACAATAGCCTGCTCACCCTGTGGGGAGTGGGTCTGCCGACCTTGGCGGTGGCTTTTTGGGCAGTGCCGGGGCCGCGTCCCCATCGATCGCTGATTCGTTCATTGTTGCACTTTGTCATCCCCGCCACCCTAAGCCTCGCACTGTTGGCCATTTTCATGTACTTGGGGGTGTTAGCACGGGAACTGACGCCCCTTGTGGAATTGCTCCAAGGACGCTTTGATCCAACGCTGTTGAATGGCCGCGAGGTGCTCTTAGAACTGGGGCAGAGTGTGGCGATCGCCCGCACGGCCTTGGTGACGACCCTGATGCTGGCCTCCCTTTGTTTAGTCCTGTTTCTCAAACCTCCCCATCCCACATGGGTTGGCGGTGCGCCTTTAGTGGGCAACTGGCGTTATGTTGCTGTGGTTTTAGCTCTGCTGGCTGCCTTCCTGATCATCAGCTTCTCGCCGACCCTACGGGCAGTGGCCGAGTTGGAACCCCTGTCGTGGTCACTATGGGCATTGATTGTGCTGATTGTCTTGCTATGGGTGGTGGTCTTGCGGGCTTTTTGGCGCTATCGGCTTTTGGATCGCTTCCTTGGTGTCGATCTCAGTTAGGCATGGGGGGCGCGATCGCGCTGAATCGAGTAGAGATGGGCATACAACCCCCCTTGGGCGAGGAGTGTCTCATGGTCTCCCTGCTCGCGAATCGTCCCTTGATCCAAAACCACAATTTGATTGGCGTCCCGTACCGTACTGAGGCGGTGGGCAATCACAATCATTGTGCGAGTGCCGGTAATGGAGCGCAGAGCCAGTTGAATTTCCCGCTCCGATTCATAATCCAGACTTGAGGTCGCTTCATCAAAAATCAACACATCGGGATCCGCCAAGAGGGCACGGGCAATCCCTAGGCGCTGCCGCTGTCCCCCCGAAAGCCGCAACCCCCGTTCACCGACAATTGTGCGATAGCCCAAAGGCAACTGCTGCACAAATTCATCCACCCGCGCAATGGCACAGGCCTCATAGACGGCGTCGGCACTGACCTCGGGGTTGGCATAGGTGAGGTTATCCCAGAGGGTGCCATTAAAGACATCCACCTCTTGGTGGACAATGGCCAAACGACGGCGATAGGCGCGGACATCGAGGGTTTGAATATCTTGGCCATCAATGAGAATCTGCCCCTGATCCGGCTGGAAGTAGCGAAAGAGCAGCTTGATCAAGGTGGATTTCCCGGAACCCGATCGCCCCACCAAGGCCACCGTTTGGCAGGGTTCAATGAGTAAGTTAATATCCCGCAGAATGGGACGCCCCGGCGTGTAGCTAAACCAAACGTGCTGAAAATCCACTTTGCCGGAAAACTTCAGGCTAGGAATCTCCTGTTGCTCCAGATCAATGGCATCGCGACCGGGGGGCAATTCCATAAATTCATGGAAGCGCAAAATGGAGGCATAGCGGCGGGCAAACACCTCAGACACCTGCGAGAGGGGGGTAATTTCGGCATAGGCCATACTGGCAAGGGTGTAAATCGTCATAAAGTGACCAATCGAGACCCGGCCGGCGATTGTGGCTGCTAGGGAAAACCCCAACAAACTGAAAAGACAGAACTGGACTACGGTTCCCTGCCAAGTAATCAGGTGCATATAGCCGCGATGGATGCGGTCAATGACCATCTTGAACTCACGATCGAGGCGCTGCCTTTGGCGAGCCAATTCCCGAGCCTCGGTGGCAAAGGCCTTGACGGTTTTGATATTGGTAATGATTTCTGAGGTGCGGCTTTCTGTGCTTTCGATGTGGCTGTCGAGAATTTCTTCCTTTTGAATGATCCGTCGCAGGGTGCGCAGGGTCAGCACCAGAATCACAGTAAAGGAGGTCAACAACCCAAGGGCGATCGGCCAATCAAGCCACCAGACAATCACGCCAATCCCCAGCACCCGTACCAGTTTGGGAATCAGTTGACCGGCAATTTCGGGATAGCTCCACGTATGGTTGGAAATCCCTTTGCTAACACGATTGGCAATGCGACCCGGGTTGTTTTCCTCAAAGAATTCTAGGGGCAGCGTCAGAATTTTCTCGACGGCTTTGCGAGTGTGGTCGCGGCGGGCAGCCAAGGCAATCCACCAGTGGAACCATACCCCCAGCCACGGTTGAATTGGGGCACGCACCACAGTGGCCAAAAAGACAATACTGCCGAGAACGGTGAGATTGACGCCAAAGGCATTGTTCCAGCCCGTCCATGTTTGCAGCGTATGGGCGATCGCCACCACTGGCGGATCAAGGGGTTGTTGCGAGAGCAGGTTGAGAATTTGACCAATGGCATAGGGCACGAGCAAATCCACCAGTTCGCAGAGACTAGCTGCGGTCATACTGGCGATCGCCATCCCCCGATAGGCGCGATAGTAACCCAGAATGGAGCGAAACGTGGCCATAAAAACAGGACAAGCACTGTTCCTATTTTAAGATTTCTTAAAATTTTCTGCCGTCGCTCTTGGGTTGAGAATGCCCTTAGACCTTCACAGAGACTGGGGTGCGATTGAGGCGCGTTTCATAGGGGGCACTGGCAATCAGCGATCGCCCGGTCATCTCAGGGGGTTGAGGCAGCCCCAAAATTTCCAGAATTGTTGGCGCAATATCCGCCAGACACCCATCCTCTCGCAGGCTCACATCTGTAGCATGGCCGGGGATTTTGCGTTTCTCCCCTTCCACCAAGATGAAGGGAACGGGGTTAGTGGTGTGAGCCGTCCAAGGGTTACCGTCCTCGTCAATCATGTACTCAGCGTTGCCATGATCAGCGGTAATCAGCAGCGTGCCCCCCACCTTTGTTGTTGCTTCCACCAATACGCCTACACAGCGATCCACGGTTTCAATGGCTTGAATTGTTGCCACTAATTGCCCCGTGTGCCCCACCATATCGGGGTTAGCAAAGTTCACCACAATTAGGGCATATTCCTGTTTCTCAATAGCCTCCTTAACCGCTTCTGTGACGGCAAGGGCAGACATGGCTGGCGCTTGATCGTAGGTGGCCACCATTGGACTGGGGATGAGAATGCGATCTTCGCCAGGGAAGGGTTCCTCAAGGCCGCCATTGAAGAAATAGGTGACGTGGGCATATTTTTCTGTTTCCGCTGCCCGCAATTGCTTCAGGCCATGCTCGGCAATCACTTCCCCAAGGATATGATTGAGGTTTTGGGGCGGGAAGGCGACACCACAGTTAAAGTTGGCATCGTATTGGGTGAAGGTCACGTATTCCAAGGGCGTAATTAGCGTCCGCTCAAAGCCACTAAAGTCAGGGTCAATAAAGGCTTGGGTGAGCTGGCGGGCGCGATCGGGACGGAAATTAAAGAACACCACGCCATCGCCGGGTTCAACGGCTCCTTCAGCAATGCGCGTGGGGACAATAAATTCATCGCCAATATCTTGGGCATAGGACTTACTGGCGACATCCACCGCCTGCAGGGGTTGAATATTTTCATTGCTGGTCATGACGCGGTAGGCCGCCTCGGTACGATCCCAACGGCGATCGCGATCCATGGCATAGTAGCGACCACTCACCGTCACAATTCGTCCGCAGCCAATGGTTTTCAGGCGTTGCTCCAATTCCTCAAGGACACCTGCGGCATCGCGGGGGGGTGTATCGCGACCATCGGTAATGGCATGAATACAGGCCGGTAACTCATAGCGCTTGGCCAGTTCCACCAAGCCGTAGAGGTGATCAATGTGGGAATGCACCCCGCCTGCAGAACACAGACCGATAAAATGCAGCTTGCCCTTGCGCTCCTTCACAGTTTGGCAGAGCTTCACAAGGACGGGATTGCTAAAGAGGCTACCATCTTCAACGGCATCGGAAATGCGCACCAACTCTTGGGGAACAATGCGCCCAGCACCGATATTTAAATGCCCCACCTCGGAGTTACCCATTTGACCTTTGGGGAGTCCCACCGCCTTCCCAGAGGTGTAAATCAATGTGTGGGGGTAGGCTTGCCACAAACTGTCCATAACAGGCGTATTGGCGCTAGCGATCGCATTACCGTAGGTCTCTTCGCGATAGCCCCAGCCATCCAAAATCATCAAAACAACGGGCGCAACAGGAGACGATGCCATGTGAATGCCCTACCTTAAACTTCTCTGGGAAATGGTGTAAATTGTACAACCTCGCAAATGATACCATTCTCCACCGCGAGAGACAAATTGGGTAGCTTCTGCTACAGTCCGCACGCTGGATCAATTCTGAATCCATAGATAGATCTATCCTAACGGATCAACGATGGCCAAATGTTGAAAACTGTTACAGATGCGGCTTTTCGGGATTAAATCCTTGAAGACAAAAAATTGCCGTGATAGTATCCAAACTGTTGTTTGTTAGCCAAAATTGGGAGTCGTCCGTTGTCACTTCGGGTAGCAGTGGTCGGTGGTGGTCCAGCGGGTTCCTCAGCCGCCGAAACCTTAGCCAAAGCCGGAATCCAGACCTATCTCTTTGAACGTAAATTAGACAATGCCAAGCCCTGTGGCGGTGCGATCCCCCTGTGCATGGTCAGTGAATTTGACTTGCCGCCGGAAATCATTGACCGCCGCGTGCGCAAAATGAAGATGATTTCCCCCTCCAATATCGAGGTGAACATTGGCCATACCCTCAAAGACCACGAGTATATCGGTATGTGTCGCCGCGAAGTCCTCGATAGCTTTATGCGCAATCGGGCGGCGGATTTGGGCGCCAACTTGATCAATGGCACCGTCTTTAAGCTGGAGCAGCCCGCCACCAGCGATCAGCCCTACACCCTCCACTATGTCCAAGAGGATGGCACAGCTCAGACCCTTGAAGTGGATGTGGTGATTGGTGCCGATGGGGCAAATTCCCGCATTGCCAAGGAAATTGATGCCGGCGATTACAACTACGCCATTGCCTATCAGGAGCGCATCCGCCTGCCTGAGGACAAAATGGCCTACTACAAAGAGTTGGCAGAAATGTACGTGGGGGATGACGTGTCCCCAGACTTCTATGCATGGGTTTTTCCGAAATATGACCATGTGGCCGTGGGCACCGGCACCATGAAGATTAACAAAGATCGCATTCGGGAGTTGCAAGCGGGAATCCGCGCCCGTGCTGCTGCCAAACTGGAAGGGGGGCAAATTATTAAAGTGGAAGCTCACCCCATTCCTGAGCATCCGCGGCCGCGGCGGGTGGTCGGTCGCGTGGCTCTGGTGGGAGATGCAGCCGGTACGGTCACCAAGTCTTCTGGGGAAGGCATTTACTTTGCCGCCAAGTCAGCCCGCATGTGCGCTGAAACCATTGTCGAGACCTCCAACAGCGGTCGCCGTATCCCCACCGAAGCAGATCTCAAGCTCTACCTGAAGCGCTGGGACAAAGCCTACGGCATGACGTACCTAGTGTTAGATCTGCTGCAACGGGTCTTTTATCGCTCCGATGCCACCCGTGAGGCTTTTGTGGAGATGTGTAGCGATATTGATGTACAGAAGCTCACCTTCGATAGCTACCTCTACAAGACGGTGGTGCCGGCTAATCCCTTAGTGCAGTTGAAAATTACGGCAAAAACGATTGGTAGCCTGATGCGGGGCAATGCCCTTGCGCCCTAAGTGAGTTGCGGATCCGCCCTCGCCCTTAGAGGGCTTGGATCCACTCATGAATGCTGTACTCTATCCACACCTGATGCTGCCAGTAGGGGTCGTTTTCAATCAATTGGCGCACGGTCTCTTCGCTATCCGCCGCGTAAATGGCAAAAAAGTAGCGCAGGTCTTTCGTAGGACCAATGGTGATGAGCACCCCTTGGGCTTTTTGAGCCGCAAGGCCGTCGAGGTGTGCTTGGCGATGGGGGGCACGCCGTTCGAGGACATCCTCACAGTAGCGTCCCCAAGCCACAAATTTGGTCATTTGATCCTCCTAGGCTTGTTCGGCAGCCAGTTGTGCCAGTTGTTCCTGCTGATCACGGCTGATGCAGGCTTGAATAATGGGTTCTAGATCTCCTTCTAGGACACTGCTGAGGCTAAAGTTCTGTCCCAAACGGTGGTCGGTGACGCGATCGTCTTTGTAGTTGTAGGTGCGAATTTTTTCGGAGCGATCGCCCGTACCCACTTGGGAGCGACGCATTGAGGTAATGGCTTCCTGCTGTTCCCGCAGCTTCATTTCGTAGAGTTTTGCCCGTAGGATTTGGAACGCGCGCTCCTTGTTTTTCAGTTGGCTACGCTCTTCGGTGCAGAAGATGCGAATACCCGTCGGCTTGTGGAAGAGGTCAACGGCTGTTTCTACTTTGTTGACGTTTTGGCCACCGGCACCTCCGGATCGCGCTGTGGTGAGTTCAATATCCTTGGGATCAATTTCTACTTCCACTTCATCCACTTCGGGCATTACCGCCACGGTGGCCGTAGAGGTGTGAACTCGCCCCCCCGCTTCGGTGACAGGCACCCGCTGCACGCGATGGACACCGGATTCAAACTTCAGCTTGCTATAGACGCGATCGCCCTTGATTTCGAGGATGGCTTCCTTGAAGCCCCCCATTTCTGCAAGGGATTCACTGACTAAGCTCACCTGCCAGCCTTGGCTTTTGGCGTAGCGGGAGTACATTCGCACTAAATCCCCTGCCCAAATTCCCGCTTCATCGCCCCCAGCACCCGCTCGAATTTCGAGCATGATGTTTTTATCATCATTGGGGTCACGGGGCAGCAGCAGAATTTTTAGGCGTTCCTCCAGTTCGGTAATGCGGCGGCTGAGATCCGCGACTTCTTCTTCAGCCATCTGGCGTAGCTCGGGTTCATTGACTGCTTCTTTAAGCAGTTGGCGGGCATCCACCAGTTGCTGATTGAGGGACTGCCATTCGTGATAGGCGTTCACCGTCTCCTCTAGGGCAGCACGGGAGCGAGCCACCTTCTGAAATTCGGTTGGGTTGACCGCCACATCGGGATCCGCCAAGCGACGGGTAAGTTCTGTAAAGGTTTGCTCGACAGTGCGGAGTTTTTCCAGAAGATAGGCTTCTGCCATAGGAAGGGCGGCGATACTCTAGACTTTGCGGGAGTAGTACTCAACCACGAGGAGTTCATTGACTTGGAGAGCAACCCATTGCCGTTCGACAATACCAGTGACTCTGCCGGTGAGGGTGCTTTTATCCAGTTCCAAGTGGCTGGGAAGATTGGCAAGACCGGGATTTTGAAGGTTGGTTTCCACCAAGCGGCGCGATCGCTCATTATCGCGGACGGTAATCACGTCCCCCGGACGGCACTGATAGCTGGGAATAGACACACTGCGGCCATTGACCAGAATATGGCCATGATTCACCAGTTGGCGGGCTGCTGGAATCGTTGGTGCCATCCCAAGGCGGAAAACAGTGTTATCCAGCCGCATTTCCAACAACTGTAGAAGGGTTTGCCCCGTGGAACCACTGACCCGACGGGCTTTGCGCACATAGCGTACAAGTTGCCGCTCCGAGACCCCGTAGTTGAAGCGCAGTTTTTGCTTTTCGTCAAGGCGCAGGGCATATTCCGAACGCTTTTTGCGGGCTTGGCCGTGTTGACCGGGGGGATAGCTCCGCTTGGGGGCTTTGCGGGTGAGACCAGCCAGTTCACCCAGACGACGGACAATTCTCAAACGAGGGCCACGATATCGAGCCATGCAACTATACCCAACCTACAGTGATGATGGTGTCCAACCAAAAATGTGCAAAAAATACACTGATTTGCCGAGGGCAACTTAATCAGCTTGCCTAGTATATCAAGGGGATGGGCGCGATCGCAACCCTAGGACGAGGATTTCTAGGGCAAACGCATAGTAGAAAAGTAAGCCAATCGTTTGTGGGAATGCCACCATGCCAACCCTCTGCCCGTCTGCTCGACCACGTCAAAACCCTAGAAGACCCCCGCGCAGAACACTTGCTAGAGCATCAACTCCTTGACATCATTGGTCTGACCATCTGTGCCGTCCTCTGTGGTGCAGAGGTGTGGGTGGCGATTGAGGATTACATGACTGGACTGTAGTGTACGATAAAGACTTAATCTCGTCCCCATCGTAGCTGGCTTTCGCGTCGCGGTGGCGAATCGATAAGTGCGGGGAGTCCATGTAGCTCACCTTTTAGGTAGAGCGCGGGACTGATAGCTCCCTGAACCCCTCATTAAGTTAGAGCAACAGGTGTAACCCAATCTCTTCGATGGAACTGATCCAAGCTGCCCTGCCGGCCTTTTTGCGGGGAGCACTAAATACACTCATTTACTATTGTCAGTGTGATTGCCGGCGTGGACTTAACCTCAGTGATGCGGGTGTGGGTGATTCGCAACAGTAGCCAGCCATTTCCTCTGTATGCGCTGGCCTTAATTCTCTACCTGCTAATGAGTTTGCCGATCGCGTGGTGGGGACGGCGTTTGGAGCAGCGGCTAAAGGCTAAAATATCTTAAGGTCTGCACATTCTGGAGCCGCTTTCCCTGTGAGCGATCGCCTGCACCTGACCCACTTACCCAGTCTCGCCACAGAACGGGACGGCCAAGATGTTATCCGAGGTCTGACTCAGCAACCCAAGTCTCTTCCCTCCTACTACTTCTACGATGCTGCGGGATCACGCCTCTTTGAGCAAATCTGTGAGCTGCCGGAATACTACCCCACCCGTACAGAATTGGGCATTTTAGAGACCGCCGCCGGGGCGATCGCCCAACTCACGGGCGCCTGTGAACTGGTGGAACTGGGCAGTGGCAGCGATCGCAAGATTCGCCTTCTCCTATCGGCCTATGCCCACATACAACCTCGGCTGTACTATCGTCCCATTGATGTCAGTGGCTCGATCCTCAAAACCAGTGCCATGGCTCTTCTTGCCGACTATCCGCAGCTCAGTATTCATGGTCTTGTCGGTACCTATCAAGTGGGATTAGAGCACCTACCGCCCCCCTTGGCACCTCGGCGCTTGCTCTGCTTTCTCGGTAGCACCATTGGCAACCTCTCCCCCAGCGAATGCCAGACCCTTTTTCAACAGATTCATCGGGTTCTTAGGGACGGGGACTATTTCCTGCTGGGCGTGGATCTGATCAAAGACACGAGTATTTTGCTCCCTGCTTACAACGATGCCCAAGGGGTGACGGCTGCCTTTAACCGCAATCTCCTCCATCACCTCAACTGGCGCTTTCAAGGAAATTTTCAGCCCGCAGCCTTTGCCCATCGCGCCATCTATAACCCGATTGCCCAGCAAATTGAAATGTATCTCGATTCACAGCAGCGGCAAACCGTTACCTTGGCTGCCCTTGATTTTCAGTGCACTTTTACTGTGGGTGAACCGATTCTCACCGAAATTTCCCGCAAGTTTGATCTTGCTGCCCTCAAGGCGGCATTAACGGCTGCTGGATTTCGATGGATCAAGGCCTTTACCGACCCTCAGCAGTGGTTTGCCCTCTGCCTCTGCCAAGTTTAGAGCGAAGGCCTTTGGAATAGGTTAGAATCAGGGAGAAAAGCCGCCTTCATGGCTCAGGTTGCGGCATTGATAGCTCAGCGTGGAAGGATTCTATGCCCATCGGAGTACCCAAAGTCCCCTACCGGATGCCCGGTGAACCCTACACCCAGTGGATTGACATCTACAACCGTCTCTATCGCGAGCGGATTATTTTCCTTGGTAAAGAAGTCGATGATGAGATTGCCAACCAAATTGTGGCGGTGATGCTCTACCTTGACTCCGAAGATCCGGGCAAAGACATCATGCTCTACATCAACTCCCCCGGTGGCTCCGTCACCGCTGGCATGGCAATCTATGACACGATGCAACATATTAAATCCGATGTCGTCACCATTTGTGTGGGTCTGGCTGCCTCGATGGGGTCTTTCCTCCTTGCAGCCGGTACCAAAGGCAAACGGTTGGCATTACCCCACTCCCGCATCATGATTCACCAGCCCTCTGGTGGTACCCGTGGCCAAGCAACGGATATTGAGATCGAAGCTCGCGAAATTTTACGGGTACGGCGACAACTCAATGAGCTATACGCCCACCATACCGGCCAGCCCCTCGAAAAAATTGAGCGGGATATGGATCGTGACTTCTTCATGTCCGCCGAAGAGGCAAAAAACTACGGCTTGATTGATCGGGTGATTGAGGAGCGTCACAGCTAGTTTGCTGGCACATTGGCTGAGAGTTCAAATGAACATGAGGTTGAACATGTTGCAATTGCTCAAGTCGGCTATCGGCATTCCCCTTGTGATAGGTGGCATCCTTGTCCTAGGAGTAGGTCAACCAGCGCGTGCCCAAGGCGCCAGCCCGTTGCCTCCGGAAATGATGAAGACCATGGTTGAGCAGCTGAGTGATTCCTTGGCAAAATATGTGTCACGGGCAAGTTGTACAGATATCGCCCAGTTGCTCAAAATGCTACCCACCAATGGTACTAACCCAGCTCCCGATTCCGGTTCCATCATCGGTGCTGCTATCCTGTCAGTCAGAAATAATCCGGAGCTGCAAGGGATCATTGTCTCGCGAGTGGGGCCACCGCTGGTCAGTAAAGTTGTGGAATGCAACATGATTTCGGCGGATCTACTGCTGAAGGCCATGAGTCAATCCCCCTCCAACCCCTAAAAGGAGCAACCCATGACTTGGCGTGCCACAACCACTGCGTTAGATCGTATCTTTGCCAGCTTAGCGTATCTGCTGCCGCTCTTCTACGTCATGCCCTTTGGTGGCTTTTTGTTTGATTTGTTTCCACCACTGCAAGCACTGGTGTTAGTGGTTTTACCGGTAGCCTTGATCTACTCCATTCCCTTTGCTGGCCTAATCGTTTTTATGCTGTTGTACCTGCTGGTGGTGCGCAACAGTCGTATCAGCCTTTTTATTCGCTATAACACGATGCAGGCACTGTTGATGGGGATTGTGCTGTTTATTGTCCAACTACTGGTACAACTGCTGATCCGCGTTGCTAGTTTTGACCTGCTGATTAAAGTGCTCTTCAACTTTGTCTTTATTGCCACGGTGATTGGCGTCGTCTATGCGGTGGTGCAGTCTGTACGCGGCATCTATGCCGAAATTCCCACGCTGTCGGATGCCACAAAAAGCCAAGTGTTTTAGGGGATGCGAGGGAGTCCCTCATCCCGTATGATCAGAAGGTGACGCTACGAAAAACGACAACATCATGGAAACACTCAAAATTACCGTTTATATCGTTGTGACCTTCTTTGTCCTGCTCTTTGTTTTCGGGTTCCTTTCGGGTGACCCAGCTCGTAACCCCAAGCGTAAGGATCTCGAGTAATCCTCGCCAAAGGGGGTGGGCATCGGGTAACGTAACTAGGCAGTGGTCGTGAGGAAGTTTGGCCGTTGTTGTTTTTACCCCTTTTTGCTAGTCTGCCCCCCCCTGCACAACCCGCAGAAATGACTGAGGTCAGCGGCGCATCACCAGCGGAGCTACTTGGAACAACGGTAGCTCCTGATCTTAGCAGTACAACGCCGATCAGCCCTAGGCCAACACCGAATTTTACAGCCCCCCTCCGTCTTGGGGAGGCCAATGCTGAAACGCCCGTTGTCCGTGATCAACCCTTAGAGGTGACGGCCGATCGCCAAGAGTTCGATCTGATGCGGCGCTTGTTTAATGCCATTGGCAATGTTTTCCTCCGCTTCAAGGAAGCTGAACTCACCGCTGATCGCATTCAAACCGATATTGACGCCCAAATTCTGGTGGCGGAAGGTAATGTGACGATTACGCGCGGCGATCAAGTCTTGCAGGGCGATCGCTTGGAATATAACCTCAGACTCGATCAAGGCTCTCTCACCAATGCTCGCGGCGTCGTCAATACCGCTAGGGTGGATCAAGACCTGAGCCTGACCCGCTCTCCTAGCCCCCCACCCCTTAGCCCTCTCCCCGGTCTTGACGAACAGGGCACAGATCTCCAAGCAGAAGTGACAGAAACCTTTGATCGGTTGCGCTTTGAGGCCGATCGCCTAGAGTTTGATGGCCGCCGCTGGTTGGCGACAAACCTGCGAATCACGAATGATCCCTTTAGTCCGCCAGAGCTGGAGGCACGGGCTCAGGAAGCCACCGCCGAACCCCTCAGTGCCGATGAAACCCTGCTCAAGGTACGACGGGGTCGTGTGGTCTTTGATCAGCGGGTGGCCTTACCCATTGTGCTGCGGCGGTTTGTTGTAGGTCGTCCCTACGAAATTCTCCCCTTTGAGTTTGGCTATGATGAACAAGATCGCGGCGGCGTATTTCTCGCCTATCGGTACAGAGCAATCAATACCCCCAATACCCAAATCACCTTCCTGCCATCCATCTATTTAGAACGGATCATCAACAATGACTTTGATGTTTTTGATGCTAAAAGCTACGGGGCGGCGATCGAGCTAGGCCATCGGTTCACGCCGCAGACTCGTGTGCGCGGTTACGGCTTCTTGAATACGCTCAACCCTAACGACTGGCCGAGTACGTCACGCGCAGGGGTAGACTTGTTCCACAATTTTGATGCCCGCAATCTCCTAACGGTTTCTGCCCTTTATCGCCAACGGGTTTTTAATCGTTCCCTTGGGGAGCAGGAAATTACCAGTAGCTTTGGCGGCACGTTCAGTGGTACAGGTATTCCCTTAACTCAGGGCCTAGCACTCAGTTATCTTCTGGGAGGTCAATACGTCACGGCAGCCAGTGATGATCCCTCCTTACCCCCTAAGCCAAGCCTAGGTCGTCTTCAAGCTGCCGCAAGTCTTAACTGGGTGATGCCCATTTGGCGGGGCACTCCCTTACCGCCGACGCGAACCCAAGGCCTGCGCTATAGCCCCCGTCCTGTACAACCCTTCTTGCAGTTCTATAGTCAGGTAGGCGGTGTAGCGAACTACTATACCAATGGCAGTACCCAACCCGCGTTAGTTGCAGGGGCAGGGTTTCGGGGTCAAGTGGGTCATTTTTCTCGTCATTGGTTTGACTACACCAGTTTTGATGTGGGATTTACACAGACATTGAGTGAGCCATCCTCGCCCTTTCTCTTTGATCGGATTACTGACTTTAGTGTGCTCAACGTGGGATTGTTGCAGCAGATTTACGGTCCGCTGCGAGCGGGTACCCAAATGCAAATTAATGTGGACACAGGGAGAGTTTTTGATACAAACATTATTGTTGAATATAGCCGTCGCACCTATGGGGTGGTGTTTCGCTATAACCTCGATCGCCAGTTGGCGACGATTCTTTTGCGCATTAATGGGTTTAACTGGCGCGGCAATGCTGATCCCTTTTCCAGTCCCGGACTGGGTACGGCGACCGATGGTGTGATTCGCTCCAATTAGGATGATGCTTCTATGCCAACACCCAATGTACGTGTTTTTCCAGATTTGGCTGCCCTGACGGCGGCGGCAAAGCAGTTTGTTCTTGAGCAGGCCACTGGGGCGATCGCCCAACGGGGGCAATTTATGCTTGCCCTTGCCGGCGGCAACACGCCTAAACCGTTGTATGAAAGCCTTGTCTGTGCGGATACTCCTTGGTCACGGTGGCACATTTTCTGGGGTGATGAACGCTATGTTCCCCTCGATCATCCCGACAGCAATGCGGGGATGGCCTTTCAGGCGTGGCTCAATCATGTACCGATTCCCAAAAATCAGATTCACCCAATGCCAACGGCGGATGCGGATCCGCAGACCGCTGCCGATCGCTATGAGCAAATCCTGCGCCAAACCTTTGGTATCCGTGAAGGAGAAGTTCCCAGCTTTGATCTGATTTTGCTCGGTATGGGATCCGATGGCCATACGGCCTCCCTGTTTCCCCACACAGCAGCCCTGACGGTGGGCGATCGCCTGATTACCGTGGGCAACAAGGATGGCCAGCCCCGCCTCACCTTCACGGTGCCCCTGATTAACCATGCCCGTCAAATTCTCTTTCTTGTGACGGGTGCCAATAAACAAACTGCTCTACGTCATATTTTCTCTGGGACGACTGATCCCCATCTCTATCCGGCACGGCTGATTACTGGCAATGCCCTTTGGTTTTTGGATGCGGCGGCGGCTGAGGGTGTCGTTGCAAACACCTAGGCTGTGGGTCTGCCCCGTTCGTGAATGGCCTGAATAATTGCAGTATTGGCTTTCGGAAAGGGAAACTGCTCCAATTCCTCAGGGGTCACCCAACGGATGGCATCGCACCCCAAGGGCTGAGGACTTCCTGAAAGATGCTGGCAGTAATAGACATGGAGCGTCACCCGAAAATGGGTGTAGGCATGATCAATGTCAATCAAATGCTCACCAACACTAATCTCAATGCCCAATTCCTCACGAATTTCCCGCTGAATACACTCCTGAACCGTCTCATTGGGTTCAATTTTGCCCCCCGGAAACTCCCATAGTCCCCCCAATAGACCTGTTGGTGGCCGCCGATCAATGAGAATCTGACCTGCCGCATTCCAAATCACCGCGACACCAATCTTTTTATGGGGTAAGGGGGAACGGTTCATTTTGCGAGGAATCTCATGGGTTAACTGCTGTTGGTAAGCGACGCAATGGTGTTGCCAAGGACAAGCATGACACAGGGGTTGGTGGGGTGTACAGATCGTTGCCCCCAGATCCATCAGGGCTTGATTAAAATCGCGGGGGGCTTGGGGACACAGCAGTTGCGCCGACCACTGCCAGAGTTGGGCTTCCGCTTGCTTGGGGGGGATCGTGAGTCCATAGAGACGGGCAAGCACCCGTTTGACATTGCCATCGAGAATCGGCTGGGGCTGATTAAAGGCAGCACTGAGGATCGCACCTGCGGTACTGCGACCAATTCCCGGTAATGCCACCACGGCCTCGTAGGTGCAGGGAAATTGCCCCCCATGATCGGCCATGATCTGTTGAGCCGCGCGGTGCAAATGGCGTGCCCGTGCATAGTAGCCCAATCCCTGCCACAGTTTCAAGACGGTTTCCAAATCGGCAATCGCTAAGTCGGCGATCGCGGGAAAGGTGGCTAGCCAACGCTGATAGTAGGGAATCACCGCGGCCACTTGGGTTTGCTGGAGCATGATTTCTGAGACCCAGATGGCATAGGGATCGCGCGTGTGCCGCCAAGGTAAATCCCGCCCCTGCTGCTGATACCACTGTAAAAGTGCAAAACGAAGGGCAGGTAGTGTGTACCCGCCCCCACTGTCCTGTACCGTTGGCATGGGTTATTTGCTGTCTTCCGCTTGGGCAGCCGCTTGGAGCGATCGCTCGAATTCAAGACGTTGCTCGGCACCGCGCAAGAAGTAACCGCTCATCATTGCCGAAGCCAAGAGACGCCCAAGGTGCTCCCGATTCGTGGTAATGGAAACCTCAAACCCCTCCGGTGGCAAGTAGCCCAGCAGGTTACCAATGTGGCGTTCCATCACAATGGCCATTTCTGGCGACGCGGGACGGGACAGGCGAGCCACCACTTCTGCATCCAAACTTTGCAGATAGTTCCAGAGGGAATCAGCACTTTCTTGAAGATTGCGAGGGTTCATGGTTGGCTCCATAGAGTGTCCTCCCAAAAAGGTAGTCTGGCCAACAGGTCAGCGTGCCTGTGATGGCCTAGTTTTAATCTAGCAAGGGTGAATTTTAGGTGGGGGGTGGGAGAACCGATCTCCCAAGGTCTCATTTTCCGTCCCCGTTTTTATTATTATTTAGTTAATAAAAATAGGGTTGTTCTGGGTGAATTCCTATGACGGAACGTGATTTGTTTGACCTTGCGCCCTACATTGATCATACCCAGCTTGACCCCTTGGCAACCACAGCAGAGATTGAACGATGCTGTGCTGAAGCAGAACAATGGAAATTTACCGCCGTCTGTGTCATGCCCGTCTGGGTGAAGACGGCAGTTCAGTTGCTCCATCGCACACCCGTGAAAGTGTGTACCGTCATTGGCTTTCCCAGTGGTGCCCACACCAGTGCCACGAAACTCTATGAGGCGCAGGAGGCGGTTGACAGTGGTGCGACAGAGTTGGATGTGGTGCTCAACTTGGGTTGGCTCAAGGAGGGCAACACCGAGGCCGTCTATCGCGATATTGCCCAAATCTGCGCGGAAACGGGGGTGACCGTCAAGGCAATTTTGGAAACCACGGTGCTGACAGAGGAAGAAAAACAACTGGCAGTGGATATTTGCTTGGATGCGGGGGTGGCTTTCCTGAAAACCAGCACGGGCTGGCGCGGTGGTGCCACGATTGCAGATGTGCGTCTGCTCAAGCGCCTGAGTCGCGATCGCGTGGGCATTAAGGCCTCTGGCGGCATTCGTACGCGGGAGCAAGCCCTTGAACTGATTAATGCGGGTGCCACTCGCTTAGGTACATCCCGCAGCCTCGACTTGATGCAGGTTTAGCTATTCCCCTGTAATCGCAAGGGGACTCACCCACACTGGCGGACAACAACCATAGGGGGTGACTTCAACTTCAGTGCCCAGATGGAGAATACCTTTCAGCAGGCTGCGAATATCGCCGGCCACGGTGGCCGCTTCAATGCTGATGGCTTCGCCGTTGCGCAACAGCCAACCGTCAAAGGGGAGGGAAAATGAGCCTTGAAGGGCTTTCACGCCCGCGTGGAGGGCATGGAGTTCGTCAATCCAGACAAGACCATCGGCGCGATCGCCCCCTTCACCCGCTGGGACATCGTAGAAGTGACCACTCACTGTCACCTTTGCCCCTAAGTTGGCATGCCCCGTGGGCTGGGTTTGAAAGCGACGCGCCGTACCGGCACTGTGGTAGAGACCCGTGAGAATGCCCTGCTCAATCAGAGGGGTGCGGCGGGTGGGGGTACCTTCGCCATCAAAGAGGGGCTGACCCACATTCTGGGGATGGCGGGCGTCGTCGTACACGCTCAAAAGGGAGCTGGCGATCGCCTGATGGAGGGATTCTGGCGTCGAAAGGCTCTGGCGATCCAAAATGTTTTGGGCATTAAAGAGATTGCTAAAGGCACTGAGCAGGCTGAGGAATGCCGAGGGTGAAAAAAGAACGGGGTACTGACCCGAAACAATGGGTTCATAGGCCAAGTGGCGAATGGTTTTGTCGGCCACTTCATCAATGCAGCCCGCAATGTCTAAGTGCTCAAGATCGGGACTGATGCGAATGGCACCCGCACTGCGGGGTTTGCGACCCGCCTCATCGGTTTTGCTGTAGAGATAGAGCGTGGTTGTGGTGCTGGTTTGCTGGCGATTGGCACCCTCGCTGTTGAGATAAAACCGTTCTATGCGCCGCTGGCTGAGACCATTGTAGGGCACACTGGCGATCGCTGGATGTCGCCCCAACAGCTCCCGTTCGGCGGCAATCAGTTGATCTAGGAGGGTTTTTGCCGAGGCAAGGGGCAGATCCGCCGTTGTAAGTGTTGTGTCACCAAGGGGGGCGGTGGCCAAGGGACTAAAGTCGGGAATATCCTCTGTAACACCAAAAGCACTGGCTTCTTTGGCCATTTCTAGAGCCGTCTCTAAACCGCGATCGTCCAATTGGGTAGTGCTGGCGACCCCTAGGCGACCCGTTGAGTTCCACACCCGCACGGTAATCCCCGATCGCTGCGAGGCCTTCACCTGTTTGGGTTCCCCCTGCTGCACTTGGACACTCACCTCATCCACATGGGAGCCACCAAGGTCAAATTTCTCAATGCCAAGGCGGCGGGCGATCATCGCGACCTGCTCGTGGAGAGTGGATGCAGGGGTCAAGGTTACCGTCATGGTGTTCGGTTCAATGTAATTAACAAATCTTAAAACCATTCTAGCCCTATCCTCGGCGTGGTGGGCGATCGCCTAGGTAGGTTAAAAATCACATCATTTCTCGCTAAGATTTTTGGAGCAATGTTGATCGCGAGAAGAAAGCCATGGTGCAACCATCCTTGGGGCTTGATGGTAACGGCGAGTGGTTGGGGGGAAAATCACCCCAGTGGTCTGAGCGCCGCGCCCGCCTTGAAGAACTAATTGCGACCCTGCGAATTGCCGATGAACTGGCGGCTGGGAAGTATTTGATTACCAGTGGCGAACTAGCAGAGTTAATGGATGTCCATACCAGTGCAGTTACTAGCCGCGGTGAAGAATGGATATGGCGTAACTGGCAAATTTCCCGCGTGCGCCGCGAAAGCAATCAAATTCTCTGGCAGTTAGAACGCATTGATATCGCCAAAGAGCAGCCCTCAGAATTGCCCTCGAGCTAGATTGTGAGCCAGTCATGGATCTCGATTTTCCTTTGGAGTGTTTTGACCACGATTTAAGTGCGACGGCCTTGGCCCACTTTCTCAATGCGGATCAGTTGGCCGTAGATACCGAAACCATGGGCTTGAATATTCCCCGCGATCGCCTATGTTTGGTGCAGGTGTGCGACCCAGAGGGACAAGTAGCAGTGATCAAGATTGCCCGTGGCCAGAAAGAGGCTCCCCACCTGCAGCAACTCTTGGAGCACCCCCGCATTACCAAAATTTTCCACTATGCCCGCTTTGATTTGGCCACGTTGCGCTACCACTTGGGGATTCGGGTTCACCCTGTCTTCTGCACCAAAATTGCCAGCAAGATTGCCCGTACCTATTCCCCCCGCCACGGCCTCAAGGACTTGGTCTTGGATTTGTTGGGCATAGAAATTGATAAATCCGCCCAAAGTTCCGACTGGGGGAATGCCATGGCCCTGCGGGAAGATCAAATCCGTTATGCCGCTAATGATGTGCGCTATTTGATTCCCCTGCGGCAGCAGCTCACAGCCATGCTGAAACGGGAAGAACGCTTTGAGTTATTCCAAACCGCCCTGAGTTGCCTACCCGCGATTGTGGATCTGGATTTAGCGGGGTACACCCAAGTCTTTGAGCACGGCTAGAAACGGCTCCATGGTCGAGACAGTGCTTGGCTGGCCACGCTGGCACCGTTCACAAAAGGGGCACTCATAGCAGTATTTCCGAATCTGGGCTGGGGGCACTTGGGGCAGCTCCTGTCCTTGCTCATAGGTTTGTAACCATTGGCGCAGTTGGTTAAGGCAGTGCTCTAGGGTGTGGTGGATTTGCTCGTGGATGGCCTCACTGTAGGGAAAGGTGTAGAAATTTGCTCCCTTCTCTCCTTGGGCAAACCAATAGGTCATGGAAATTTGGCTGGGGGGGTAGGGACTAGTGGCTGCCAGGAGATAACAGTAAAGGCGAGTCTGCCAATGACGGGCTAAGGTGTCTGGGGCGGGTGGGTGGGCATAGGTTTTCCAATCGAGAATCTGCGCTTGCCCTTGGCCAAAAATCACGTAGTCATACACGCCCACAAGGGTGAATTCCTGCCAGCCCAGACTGCGGACATGCTCTGCTTCCCCTTGACCCTCAATCATGGGGGGTGGCATGGTTTGAAAGGCCGCAAACCACGGTTGTAATTCGGGCTGCGCCTCAAGAATTGGGCGGATATCGAGTCCTTGAAAGTGCTGTTGCATCAGGCGGTGGAAGTCGCGACCCTGCTTTTGGGCAGTGGTTTCCGTTAATTGTGTGGCCTCTGGCAGCATCAAGCTGTCAAGATAGCGGTACTGATATTGCCGTGCACAGGTTTGCAGGGTGCGCAGATGGGCTTGGGAAAGTTGCATCGTCTAGATCCAACCCAATAGTGTCATGATGCCGTAGAGAATCCACAGCGTGGCAATGGCGATCGCCCAATAGGGGGCAGCCCAAGATTGCTTTTGCTGTAAATCTGGGGAGTGCCACTCACTCACCTCAACAAAGGGAACTGTCCCACGTCGAAACCAGCAACCTACCACTAGCGATCGCCCCGCCAAGGTTTTCAGATAGGCTGGCTCAAGGATTGGCCAAATCGGCCCCCAAGCTCGATGGCAGCGCAGGGGAAACAAGCCCTGATCCGTCTGCAGCCACAGGTGCTGTCCTAGACCATTGCGCAAGCCTGTCACTGCCCGTAAATGCCCCTTTAGTTCGACAACGGGACTATCAAGGGGCAAAAGACGATGAAGAAGCTGACCCAAGGTGTAGGTTTGGGGTGGCCGAGGCGGGTAGTAGGCATTCAGGCGTAAAAAGAGACCTAACCCAAGGCCAATGGGAATGAAACCCCGTGCCAAGGTAGACCAATCCGCCAACCACCACAGAGGAAAGGCGATCGTCCCCGCCCGCAGTGCAAATTGACCAACGCCCGTGAGGATAATCGTCGTGATGACTCCTGCGATCGCCCCCCAGAAGGGAGCCAGTTGTTGCCCAGCCCGTTGACAGCGAAGGGAGGAAGTCGAGGGCAGGGAAAGCAGGGATTCCAGTCGCCATTGCCGCGCATAGGTCATCAGGGCTTGCAGGCGTAGTCCAAGGGGACGATGGGAGGAGGTCAAGCGAAACCAATACCGCAGGGGATGGGCGGTATCCCAGCGGAGCAGCATTGGCCAATCGAGGGGTTGATTGCCCCACAGGGCAGCTTGGGTTGGATTTAGGGGTAGAAGCAGGCGCAAGGATTCTAGGGGGATACCAATTTCCCCTTGGGCACACACCGTCGTTGCTGTGGCTGCCATGAGGCGAAACCAAGCCATCACAAGGGTATTGGGATTACCGATCAAGGCTGCCCCTTGGCGATCGCTATAATACTGCCGCAACTGATTGCTCCAGAAGCAGAGCATCTCCAGCCCACGAAAGAGAAGATAATTCCCCTGACCCACCATGGCACAGAGGAGATAGAGGGTACCCCTGATGATCCGCCGTTTCCAGTGCTTGCCATAGGGAGGGGCAAAGCGATCGCCCCAACGGCTGCACCAACAGTACAGGTCATAGGGCAGTTGCAATAGCAGTACAAGGGGGGTCACTAGGGTATTTAGCCCCAGCCGTAGTTGGGCAATTTCACTGGCCATTAAAGCCAGCAGTTCCTCGCCAGAGAGCGATCGCAATAGACCTTCGCTGACAATAATGCGGCGCTGCCAGCGCCCATAGCTAAAAATGATCGGTGCTGCCGTCATCAAGCAGCCTATTTGGGGACGGGGTTGCCACCACGACCACGACAAACGCCCCAAGAGCATCACCGTTTCGGGACTATACTCCTCAAGTTCGCCAAGACTCAGAGGACGCAAACCATAGCCAGCTCGCAATCGCCATGACCACAGCCAACTGCCACCACTGAGTAACCCCAATCCCAAGCAGCCCAGCAAAAACCACGCCATCACCCCTTCCCAGCCCCGCAGGAGTGTCAGTGGATCATTGGCGTAGTTAAGGAGGCCTGCAATCAAAACCTGTAGCGGTTTTTGGAGTAGCCACGCGATCAGCAGCAGTGTTGCCCCCTGACTTAGCCAGAGATAAATGCGAGGCACCGGTCGCAGTTGCATAGGCGGCCTTGAACTCGGCGCTGAAACACACTCAAGGTAGGAGGAAGTGGGTTCCTCATCCAAATAGCGTTCCAATTCTGGCAGATGTTTTTGCGCCCAAGCCCGAATGGAGGGGAGGGGCGATCGCGCTAGAAGTTGACAGAGATCAATGGCCTCTTGCCACTGGCGGGTGTGGGCATAGGCTTTAATCAGGTGCAGATGAGCCTTGAGACCTTCGCGGCGTTGACCGTGGCTGGCAATGACGGCTTTGAAGGCGGCGATCGCCAGTTGATAATCTCCGCGATTAAAGGCCGCTAAACCCGCAATATAGCGAGGATCTAAGCGAAAATCGGATTCTGGATCGGGCATACTTGAGTATTCCCCAGATCACGGTTGCTGGTTACCACCAAGGGCGTGGGCTTTCAAATCCTCTAGGGAGACATACTCAAGGGCACTGACATGGGTTGCTTCCAGAATTACTGGGGGAGCTACGTCAGCCTCTAGGGCTTCCCGCCAACGGGAGGCACACAGACACCAGCGATCGCCCGGTTTCAGCCCCGGAAATTGATAGGCGGGCACTGGCGTCGAAAGATCATTGCCCCGCGAACGGGTAAAGGTGAGAAATTCAGCGGTCATTTCCGCACAGACCACATGGGCACCGACATCTCCTGCCCCCGTCCGACAAAAACCATCGCGATAGAATCCTGTGAGTGGATTTTGACAGCAGCACACCAAGGGTGTTCCCAACACATTCATTGCCGTCATTATTGATGCCCCCAAGTTTTTCACCCTAAGTCTAGCTATAGCATAAGCCTGTGCCCAAGAGGCCTATTGCAGCCAGTCCTTGGCCAATGCGCTAAACTAAAACTCAGAAATAGTATTGTTGTTGTTTTGTTTGGCCTATGCCTAGCGTTGTTCCCCAAGAGCGGCAACAGGTTATTCGCAAGCACTACCCCAACTACAAAGTCATTGTCCTCAACGATGACTTCAATACCTTTCAGCACGTTGCTAACTGTTTAATGAAATATATTCCCAACATGACCAGCGATCGCGCGTGGGAATTAACGAATCAAGTTCATTACGAAGGCCAAGCCATTGTTTGGGTGGGGCCCCAAGAACAGGCGGAACTGTACCATGAGCAACTTTTGCGGGCGGGGCTGACAATGGCACCCCTTGAACCCGCATAGGCATTGCCCTTTGTAAAGCCTGTTATCACCGCTATTAAAAACTTTGAATCCTGTTACCTTTCTTCATGTGTCACTATAAAAGGTAGTTTCATAAGGTTGAGGAACTGCCAATGGCCGTCACGACTGCCAAGCGTCCGCCGCGCTTAACCCTGCAGGTGTTGGAGATCGCCGCTGATACGACGGCAATTCGCTGCCTAGATTGGGATCGCGATCGCTTTGATATTGAGTTTGCCCTTGAAAATGGCACCACCTACAATTCCTTTCTGATCAAAGGGGAACAGATTGCCCTCGTAGATACGTCCCATGCCAAGTTTGGCGATCGCTACCTCGAGCAACTTTGGCAACGGGTGAACCCCAGTGACTTGAACTATCTCATCGTCAGCCATACCGAACCTGACCACAGTGGCCTCGTCAAGGACGTATTGGCAAAAGCCCCCCATGTAACCGTGGTGGCCTCAAAGGTGGCGTTACAGTTTCTGGCGGATCTGATCCATCAGCCCTTTAGTCAGCGACAGGTGAAAAATGGCGATCGCCTTGACTTGGGGAAAGGGCATGTCCTTGAGTTTGTGATGGCTCCCAATCTCCACTGGCCCGACACCATCCTCACCTATGATCACGGCACCCAGACCCTCTTTACCTGTGATGTTTTTGGTGCCCACTTCTGCAATGATGATCCCTTTGACACAGAACCTGAACTGCTAGCGCCAGATTTCAAGTTTTACTACGACTGCCTCATGGGACCCAATGCCCGCTCCGTCCTCTCCGCCTTCAAGCGCTTGGAACCCCTGCCTCCCGTGCAACTAGTTGCCACAGGTCATGGCCCACTGCTGCGCCATCATCTCCCGCAGTGGCTAGATTCCTACCGCAACTGGAGTCAAGAGCAGGCCAAAGCAGCAACAACGGTGGCCATTTTCTATGCTGCTAACTATGGTTATGCCAATGCTCTGGCAGAGGCGATCGAACGGGGAGCCGCCAAAACTGGGGTTGTTGTTGAAAAAATGGATCTGCTCACCGCTGAACCCCAAGATATTCGCGAACTCACCGAGATTGCCGCTGGGATCATTATCGGTACACCGCCCACCACTGCCGTTGCTAAAACTGCCCTGAGTACGATTCGTGCGGCTGCCCATGCCAAACAGGCCATTGGGGTCTTTGAAAGTGGTGTGGCCGATGCTGAACCCGCCTATCCGCTGCTGAATCAGTTTCGGGATGCGGGACTGACGCCCTCGTTTCCTGTGATTCGGGTCACAGCAGCGCCCACTGAGGCACTGTTCCAAGAGGCGGAAGAAGCGGGTACTGACATGGGTCAATGGCTGTTGCGCGATCGCACCGTCAAGCAGATGAAAGCCTTGGATACTGACCTCGATAAAGCCTTGGGTCGCCTGAGCGGTGGGCTATACATTATCACCGCCCAAAAAGGTGCCATTAACAGTGCCATGTTGGCCTCTTGGGTGGCCCAGGCCAGTACCGAACCTCTTGGGGTTTCCATTGCGGTGGCCAAGGATCGGGCCATTGAGTCCTTTCTACACGTGGGGGATACCTTTGTCCTCAATGTTCTTGAAGAAGGGAACTACCAGCCCCTGATGCGCCATTTCCTGAAGCGATTCCCACCGGGCGCCGATCGCTTTGCCCATGTGAAAACCTATCCAGCCAGTAATGGCAGTCCCATTTTGGCCGATGCCCTTGCCTATATGGAATGTACCGTTGTCAGCCGTCTGGATGCCCACGATCACTGGATTGTCTATAGTACTGTGGATAATGGTCGCGTCTCAAAGCCCGATGGCATGACTGCTGTGCACCATCGCAAAGTGGGGAACCATTACTAAACTTGGGCACTCCCTACCCAAAGTGCGCTAAACTAAGTTTGCTGCGGACGTGGCGGAATTGGCAGACGCGCTAGATTTAGGTTCTAGTACCGCAAGGTGTGTGGGTTCAAGTCCCTCCGTCCGCATTCAAAAGCTTAGCAATTGAGGGCACAGTTTGCAGTTCGCAGCCAAGAAAGCATTGGCAAAAACCTTTCCCTAGATCTTTTTGGGGACTTGACTGGGATGTTTTTCTTTGAAGTGAAGATTTTAGGAGGATGGACACAACTGGACTCGAACCAGTGACCCCCACGATGTCAACGTGGTGCTCTAACCAACTGAGCTATGCGTCCTCGGAATTCCTAATATAGCATACACAAGGCTAACCTTTAAGTAGTTTGACCGTCACATTTGTATCGGTGCGATCGCTCAACGAACGAGTGGCCACCCCTAAAACGACTGGCTCAGTCACCCCCGGTTCAGGATGTTCGATGGTTCGTGCAATCACGGTCAGGCGATCGCTCCCTCGGCCGAGCCGTCCCAAGGAAAATAAATCATTCGCTGCCTGTACCAGCGTTGCCTCAAGGGTACTGCTCTCAATGTCCGGGGGCACTGTGATCACAACTTGCGTTGCCCCGTTGTCATAGACGAGGGTGTATTTGCCAGCACCGGGCACTGGGGAGTGCACAATCGGTACAATACTCAGGGCAAAGAGTCCCACTGTCACAACACCGAGAAACCCCGTAATACCAACAAAGCGAAAGCGCACACCCCAGCGAAAAACAAATGTGAGTGCGGTTAGGCCAGCCATGACAAGGGTGGCAATGCCAGCCCAGCGGCTATAGGTGGCAAAATCGGCGGGGGTCAGCACTACTCTTCCTCCTCATTACTGACAAAACCATTCACAGGGGTTTGATCCTGCTGCAACGCTGCCCGGAGGGTATGCCATGTCAATGTCGCACACTTAATCCGCACCGGGAACTGAGCCACCCCCTGCATGACATTGAGCTTGCGAAACTCCCGAGGGAACTCAAACTGCCCCTTCATCATCGCTTGGAACTGCTCCACCATTTGTAGGGCATGACTCACGGGTTGCCCCCGCAGGGCATCGGCCATCAAATCCGCTGAGGCCATGGCGATCGCGCAGCCTTCCCCCTCAAACTGAATATCCTGAATGATTGTCTCCCCCTGCTCATTGGTGCCTAGGGCAACGGTTAAATCAATGGTGTCGCCACAGGAGGGGTTATGTCCCCGCTGCTGACGATCCACAGGCTGCGTGCGGCCACGGTGGCGAGGTTTCTTGTAGTGCTCTAGGATGACTTGCTGGTAAAGCGTGCGGAGATGATCAAGAGACATTTAGAATACTCTATGCTCAGTGCATTTCCTCAAGGATTTTATAAACTATATTAACGGCTAAGGGCGGTGAGACTTTGCCAAAAAAGCGTCAAGGTGGCTGCTGTGCCGACACCAAACATGAGGGAGCGACCAAGGGGAAAGTTGGCAATATAGCAGATGCTGTACAAAAAGCGAGCCGCGACAAAACTCAGGCTGGCGATCGCCACCGTTGCATTATCCACCCCGGCAAAAAGGGTCAGCAACACTGCTGCTGCAAAGGGCATAAAGGTTTCAAAGCTATTTTCGTGTGCCCACACTGCCCGCTGCGCAAAGGGGGGCAGTTTCTCAAAGAGGGCACGGGGAGCCGCCATATCAAAGCCCGCCTGCCAGCGCCCCACCACAACAAAAATGTAGGGGAAATAGATCAGCAGCGTTGCTGTCAGTAAACTGGCGGCTAGTAGCCAAGGGATATTGCTCAACATCACCTAGACTCGCTCCAACACTGGCAGCGCACCACTGAGCACCCCATCGCGAGGGGGCAATTCCTCACAGAGAATTTCGCAAGAGTTATTGGGACTTTCAATCAACTTCACCTTATGCAGCGTCGCCCCCAACTGGCGAATCGGTTCCTGTAACAACTGGGCAATGTAAATGGCGATGTTCTCTGCTGTGGGCACCACCGTCGCAAAATAGGGAATATCTTTATTCAAAAACGTGTGATCCAAAGGTTCAATCACCTGTTCCTTGAGCACCTCCTCGAGCTTGACCAAATCAACAATCATGCCCGTCCGCGGATGGATTGCCCCCTTGACCGTAATCTCCACGTGGTAGTTGTGGCCATGGCCGTGGGGGCGAGCACACTTGCCATAGATGCGGCAGTTTTCTTCGTAGCTGAGATCCTCAAGGGCTAGACGATGCGCCGCACTAAAGTGAGCACCAACAGAAAGATAGGCTTCCATAGGGTCTCCCGTGTAGTCCGCCCAAAGGCGGGGGTGTTCAAACAGTTGAATGCGCACAAGGGGTAAATGGGGAGAGAGTCGATCCCAAATCACCCGTGCAATATGTTCAGTCGTGGGTAATGTGGCTTGAAACTCTGGCCACACCTCATTGAGATAGGAAAAATTCAGGGGTTCAATGACTTCACGGCGAATGATGTGCTTGACATCCGATAGGTTCAACACCATGCCAAAGTCATCAACAACGCCGCCCATTGAAACAAACAACTCATAGTTATGACCGTGGCCGGGAAAGCGACTATTGGCACCAAACCGAGCCAAATTCTCTGCTTCAGACCATTCTGGCAACCAGTAGCGATGACTGGCGGCAAACTCAGCACGGCGGTGAATAATACAATTCATGTCAAGTTATGAAGATTTGCAACAATTCAGCAATCTCCCCCTATCCTAACGAATTCTGGTTCCCCCAACCATTGGCTTTTTTGGCACATTTCCCTAAAGTCCGCCAAGGATGAAAGGCTTTTGCCGTACTTGGCCAATCAGCCAGCGCAGACTGTGGTTACTGAGAATCGATAAAGGCCCCATGACCATCAGGGATTTCACCTCTGCACGGCTAATTTTAACTACCCCTCCCGGTTGCAGCATCGCCGTCGAGTGAGTGAGTTCCCGCAGGGTGGCATAGGCAAAGAGCAGCGGCAGCACGCAAAAGAGGCGAATCGGAATTGCCGCCTTGGGCACGGATAGCAAGTAGGCTTGAGCTTCATCGAGATCATGCCAAGCAAGGGCAATCAATTCCTTAATGGCGGCATGATTTTGCTCAAGATGTTCAGCACTGAGGATGGACTGGTGGCTACTGCCTTGGAGCAGCAGAGATTCATTGGGGATATAGATCGAGTTTTCGTGCTCCGCATCCCAAGCAATATCCTTGAGAATGTTCACCGTTTGCAGCGCTTCACCAAAGGCAGCGCAGCGCTTGAGGAGTACTTGGTATTCATCGGCACCAATGCTGGGGGAATGCTCGTACCACAAATCCGTCAGGAGATAGCCAACGGTACCCGCGACGTAATAACAGTACTCTTTATATTCATCGAGGGTTTGAATGCGAATGCCATTGGGATAGAGGTTAATAAACTTTTTCATCCCATGCACCATTTCGCTCACCCAGCGTTGGACGTGCTGTTGGGACGTGAGGGGCAAAGAACGGTAGAGGGCAAAGACGAGTCCCGTATTTTTCACCAGTTGCACATGGGCTGGCTCCCCCTGAACCCCCCGTGCGGTTTCACCATAGCTATTGGCTAGATCGGCACTGTCAAAACACTCCAGCAGATGATCCAAGAGAGCGGTTTTTGCGGGGATACTGGCAACCGGATCATCCTCAACGGTATCGGCAATGCGACAGATGAGATAGGCCACCAGAACCGCCCGACCCAAATTTCCGGGGAGGAAGCGAATACTGAGGGCAAATGTGCGCGAGACTTGGGGGAGTATCTCTTGGCAAAAGCGCTCAGCATCCTTGACGGAAACTGGGTTCTCCAGCACCATTTGAATCATATGGGGGTTCACTCCTACACGCATTGATCGATAGTTGAGTCAATCCTCGACCGTTCCTCAGGCCAACACTCTAGGGCAGTCAATTCACGATTCTCCAAAAGGGTCTCGCGATCGCAACCCAGCAGGGGACGACTTCCACAAACAAGGATTGAGCAAAATCTATAGCTATCATACTCATTTTTGTTTGTCTAGGTGGCCTGTGACAGTTGCCGAGATTGCCTGAGGTACAATGGTGGATAGCTCACAATTTGCCAGAACAATAACATAGCTTCAACAATTAACAACAATTAACAACGGTATCAGATTTGGCGGAAAATGCCTCTCGTCCACCATAGCGGACGCTTGAGTGTGACACTCTTTCCATTGGTCAGTTTCTAAATTGCCCGCGATCGGTCTATCCAAAAGTTAAGACGGTAATCAGCTCGAAAATGTGTACTCCCAGCGTAGCGGTTGTGTCAACAGGCCAGCACAGCAAAGTTCATTAACAATGACTCCATGCCTCGTCCTTGTGCCCCAAGGGGCAGAATATCAAGCGGTACAACGAGGGCTACAGGCGTCCAATGTGGTGATTATTCCGATCCGAGCAGGGGCAGCCACAGTGACCACACCGGCATTGATCAGTGCCCTTGAGGAATCGCCTGCCATGGTTCTCATTTTGGGGGTTTGTGGGGGCTTGCATCCCGATGATCGGGTGGGTGAAGTGGTTGTCTATACTACTTGTCAGGATGAAGCAGGGCAAATGTATTCTTTAGACCAGACGTTATCGGCAAAATTGGCGCCTGCGTGGCGACGGGTGAAAGGCATCACAACGGCGAAAACCGTTTCTAAGGCCCAAGAAAAACAAACCCTTGCGGCTCGCGGGGGGGTGGAGGTGGTGGATATGGAAGGGGTGCCACTCCTCAAGGCTTTAGCGGGAATGCCGGTGGTGATGGTGCGGGTGATCAGTGATGGTGGCGATCGCGACCTCCCCGATTTGAGTCAAGCCTTTGATGCTCAAGGCAATTTGCGGCCGGGGCCACTGGCTATCGCAATGCTGCGCAACCCCCGTGCGGCGGCACACTTGATTCAAGGTAGCCTCAAAGCCCTCAAGGTGCTCACAAGAATTGCCCCAGAGATTGTGCAGCAACTCAATGGCTAAGATAGGGGTAGCCAGCTTGGAGAACGCTGTGGCGCAGCTTATTGGTCAAATTTTGGGCGATCGCTATGAACTCCTGCGCGAACTGGGGTCTCATCCGGGGCGGCGCACCTATCTGGCGTTGGATCGGCGGCGCTATGAACAGGTGGTGCTGAAGCTGCTGCTTTTTGGTGGCGGCATGACATGGGACGACTTTAAGCTCTTTGAACGGGAAGCGGCTGTGCTGCAACCCTTGGATCATCCGGCCATTCCCCGCTATCTCGACTACTTTGAAATCAATACCCCTGATCTCAAGGGCTTTGCTTTGGTGCAAACCTACATTGAGGCAAAATCCCTCGCCACATGGCAAGCAGAAGGGAGAGTGTTTAGTGAAGAGGATTTGCGGTTACTGGCCGATCGCCTGCTGGATATTTTGATCTATCTCCATGGCCGTCAACCGCCGGTGATTCACCGCGATATTAAGCCGACAAATATTCTTTTGGGCGATCGCTCCGGTCATGATCTTGGCAAGGTCTATCTTGTGGACTTTGGGGCGGTACAAACGGCGATCGCAGGCAGCACCCGAACCGTGGTGGGTACCTATGGCTATATGCCCCCGGAACAATTCGGCGGTAAAACCCTACCCGCCAGTGATCTCTACGCCTTGGGCATGACCCTCATCTACTTAGCAACCGGCACTCCCCCTGATGAGCTGCCGCAAAAGGAACTGCGGGTTCAATTTCAACCCTTGGTCTCCTTGAGTCCCCCTTTTATCCGCTGGCTCGAAAAAATGGTCGCGCCCGCCCTTGAGGAGCGATTTGACTCTGCGACTGCGGCTCGCCAAGCCCTAAAGCAACTGGACACATCACCCCACGAGGCCTCACTCATAACAAAAACGCCGCCCTACGGTTCCCGCCTACAGGTGAGAGAAACACCCCAAGGGCTACTGGTGCAAATTCCCCCCGTTGGATTTAATGTCAGTCTCTTCTTCCTGATTCCCTTTGCAGTGGCTTGGAATGGGTTCTTGGTCGTCTGGTACAGTCTAGCGATTAGTTCTGGCTTTTGGCTGATGGCTGTTTTTGCTACTGGTCATCTTGCTGTCGGTTTAGGCCTCATTGGCGGCATTCTTTACATGCTATTGGGATGGCAGGTGTTGATGGTCACCCGTAAGGATCTGCGCTTCTATGAACATATCCTTGGTTTCCGCTGGCGTCGTCCTAAAGTCCTGCCGCTTGAAGTGATTGAACAGATTGAATTTCAGCCCCACAGCACGTACCGCGATCGCGAGGGCGATCGCCAAGAGCTATCGAGCAAACTGGTGATTCGTGCCGGTAGCCAAGCGATCGAACTGACTGAAAATGCCCTTAGCGTGACCTCAAGGGATCTGGAATGGTTGGCCTACACCCTTGGCCGCTATCTGGGGCGACGGGTCACACAGGCTTGTCAGGATGTCCGAAGTGCTTGAGAACATCACCACTGAGGCGGCAGATACGCCAGTCAGGTAGCACAGTCGCACCCATGCGCTCATAGAATTGAATCGCAGGAGTATTCCAGTCCAAGACGCTCCACTCGATACGGCCATAGTCGCGATCGCTGGCTAGCCGGGCTAATGCCTTCAGCAGAGCAGTGCCCACCCCTTGACGCCGATAGGCAGGAAGGACAAACAAATCCTCTAGCCAAAGGCCGGGGCGGGTGAGGAATGTGGAGTAGGTGGTGAAAAACAGGGCGTAGCCAATAACGTCTGTGGGGGTATGGGCAAGAAGTACCTCGGCGTAGGGGCGATCGCCAAACAAATGCTGCCGTAGCGCCTCCTCTGTGCCCGTTACTGCGTGGCTGAGCTTTTCATAGGCCGCAAGCGCTTGGATCAGTTGGAAGATGATTGGAACATCCGCCGGGGTCGCTGCACGAATCGCAAAGGAGAAAGACACGCTAACCCAAACTAAATTGAGCGCAGCCAACCGGCACTCAGAGCAACGGTAAGCGCCATAAACAACACTGTCAAAGTCCACGTGGCACGGTTTAAGGTCGCTTCTGCACTTTTGGTGCTGGTAAAGAGCTGGGCTTGACCGCCAATACCACCGAGGCCATCCCCCTTGGGACTGTGGAGCAAGACCAATACAATCAGGCCAACTGCTGAAAATGCCCACAGACCAATGGCAATTTTTTCAATCATCCTCAACCTCGCTGGCGATGCGAATCTATACAACTTGACCTCTCCCTCATCTTACCGCAAGCCTAGGAGCCAATGGCACAATACAAGATAGGCGTTTTGAACGTGCCCCATGAACCAGCAAAATCTGCTTCAGCAATTGCTTTTAATTGGTGTTGGCACCACCTCCCTTGTGGCCGAGAAGTTGCGTCAAGTGAGCGACCAATGGGTGAAAGAGGGACGCCTCAATGCCGATCAGGCCAAGGCAATGGTGGATGAAGTCCTTGCTCACCTCAAAGAAGATGCCGCCTCCCTCGATGAAGCGGTGCAACGACAAACGCGCCAGTTTCTAGAGAGCTTGGGTGTGCCACAACAGTCAGAAATTGATGAACTGCGGGGACGCATTGATCGCCTAGAACGGGATGTTAGGGAGTTAAAAAATCGCTCATGGTAAGACAACGGGTGCATCGAGCCTACGGCTGGCTCCTCTGTGGTATTGTCCTAGTAGTGGTATGGTTGGTGGCCGCTCCGATTGCGATCGCCAGTGTGCCGCTAGAGGCGTCAACGGAGGCTGCGGGACTTATGGGGAATCCAAAGGTGGTGACCACTCCTTCAGGTTTGCAATACGAAGATATGGTTGTTGGCTCAGGGGCGCAGCCTCAAGTGGGCGATCGCGTGACGGTACACTATACGGGCATGCTCACCGATGGCCGCATTTTTGATAGCTCCCGCGATCGCGGTCAGCCCTTCCAATTTCAAATTGGTGTCGGTCAAGTCATCAAAGGCTGGGATGAAGGGGTTGGCTCAATGCACGTCGGGGGGCAGCGGCGGCTGATTATTCCGCCGAACCTAGGCTATGGTGCACGCGGTGCGGGTGGGGTCATTCCCCCCAATGCGACGCTGATTTTTGACGTTGAACTTTTGGGTGTGCAATAGGATTGAACTCGGCAAGGGATGCCCAAGGCCAAGGTACTGTACATCTGCCGCGAGTGTGGTGCCGAGTCTGTGCAATACTTTGGTCGCTGTCCCAACTGTGGTCAGTGGAATACCCTTGATGAGCAGGTGGTTAGCCCTGTAGAGACCGCTGCTCGACGCACAACCCCCCGAAAATCGACCACTCCCCACCCCCGCAGTGCCAAGGCCCTAGGAGAGATTAGCGAACAGACACAGAGCCGTTCTGCCTCCGGATTTGCCGAGTTGGATCGGGTTTTGGGAGGGGGGATTGTGGTTGGCTCCCTCGTGTTGGTGGCTGGCGAACCGGGAATTGGCAAGTCCACGCTTTTGTTGCAGATGGCAGCCACCTTAGGGCAACAGCAGCGGGTGCTCTATGTCTGTGCTGAGGAATCGGCGCAGCAGGTGAAATTGCGATCGCAACGACTGGGCATTGCCGCCTCTCCCTCGCTCTATCTTTTGGCGGAGACGAATTTGGAGGTGATCCTGCAGGAGCTGACCCATCTGCAACCCCATCTGGCGATTATTGATAGCATCCAAGCGGTGTATCTGCCCCAATTGACGGCTGCCCCCGGCTCGGTGTCTCAGGTTCGTGAGGGCACAGCCGCCTTGATGCGCTTAGCCAAGCGGGAGCAGATGAGTCTCTTTATTGTGGGGCATGTTACAAAGGAGGGGGCGATCGCCGGTCCGAAGGTGCTGGAACATTTGGTGGATACCGTGCTCTACTTTGAGGGCGATCGCTTTGCCAGTCACCGCCTCGTACGCGCTGTCAAAAACCGCTTTGGTGCTAGTCAAGAAATTGGCGTTTTTGAAATGGGCGCGCAGGGCTTAGCCGAGGTCACAAATCCTTCGGCGCTGTTTTTGGGCGATCGCGAGCCAACCCCCGGTACCGCCACCATTGTGGCCTGTGAAGGCACCCGTCCGCTTGTGGTTGAGTTGCAAAGTTTAGTTAGCCCCACCAGTTATCCCTCTCCACGCCGCACGGCCACGGGCATTGAGTACAATCGCTTTTTGCAAATTCTGGCCGTCCTAGAAAAACGCCTAGGGGTGCCCCTCTCGAAGCTAGATGCCTATGTGGCGTCCGCTGCCGGGCTGAATGTGGCGGAACCCGCTGCTGATCTGGGGGTGGCAGTGGCTGTTGTGGCTAGTTTTCGCGATCGCTGGGTGCACCCCCAAACGGTGATCATTGGCGAAGTGGGCTTAGGGGGGCAAGTGCGAGCCGTCTCCCAGTTAGAATTACGGCTGCGGGAGGCGCTGAAGTTGGGATTTCGCCGTGCCATTATTCCCGAAAACCAAGCCTGTGCGATCGCGGGGCTAGAGATTTATCCTGTACGTCGTGTCACCGATGCCATTGTGGCTGCCCTTGCCCCCATGACCACTGAGGAATCCCCCTGAGGGCTATCCTTGCGAGTCCAATTTATCCCTAAGATGTCTGAGACAGATACCCCATTGGTGGAGCGGCAGTGCAAAGCCAGTTGTGACAAGATACACTTCCGCCATCAACGGACTCAATTGCTGACACAGTTCGCCAAGGCGATCGCGAAAACAGCGACCACTGGCATAGGCAGGAACAACTCCCCAGCCCACCTCTTCAGCAACAAAAATGAGTTGAGCGCCACAGGCTTGCACACTGGCTAGGAATTCAGTAACGGTTGCTTGCCATTGATCTTGAGATTGATTTAGGCAGTTGGCCACCCATGTTCCCAAGGAATCCACAAGGGCGCAATGATCAGGCGGCAGGTCACGCAGCAGGGCAGCTAGTTCGAGGGGGCACTCCCGCAATTGCCACTCAGCGGGGCGGCGAGCACGGTGCTGTGCAATCCGCTGCAACCATTCTGTATCCTCTGGGGGGGCGATCGCCGTCGCAACATAAATCACTGGTTGTCCGCTGTGGGTAGCAACGGCTTCTGCCCATTCACTCTTGCCACTGCGACTCGGACCGGTCACCAAGACATGATCAGGCATGATTAGGCACTGTTGGTTAACTCAACTGTCGGGGATCAAGACGTTCTCCCAAGCCCTCACCAAGGAGCGACAGACCCACGACCAGCAATGTCATGGCTAGACCCGGAAAGAGCGTCGTCCACCAGATGCCCACCGACAACCCATCCAAGGCCTGTCGTAGATCCTGCCCCCATTCGGGTACCTGCGGCGGCAACCCTAAGCCCAAGAACCCCAGCCCTGCCAAGGTCAGGATGGCATCGGCGGCATTGAGGGTAAAGAGCACGGGGATACTGGGAAGCACATTCACCAAAAGATACCGCTGTAGAATGCGGGGGGTCGAGGCGCCAAGGGCGCGGGCAGCTTCGATAAAGACCTCATTTTTTAGGCTCACCGTGTGGTTGCGCACAACGCGATAGTACTGGGGAATATAGGCGACGCTAAGGGCGATCGCGGCATTGAGCACCCCCTTGCCGACCACAAAGGCCACCGTCACCGCTAGGAGTAGCCCCGGCAACGTGTAAATCGTATCCATCAAAAAGAGCAACCCGCGATCGAGCCAGCCCCCGCGGTAGCCACTCAATAATCCCAAGGGCACCCCCACCACCAAGCTCAACAGCGTTGCCACCAAGACCACCTGCAAGGCTGCTTGGGCACCAAAAATCGTGCGGGAAAAGACATCATAGCCCAAGCGATTCGTGCCAAACCAGTGCTGCGGCGAAGGCGGCGCGTGAATCGGAAAGTCAAGAAATTCTTGGGGATTGGCAATCCAACCGAGGGCCTGAGCAAGGGGAGCAAGAACCGCCAGCAGCAGAAACCCCCCACAAATAATTGCCCCCACCAGCAACAGCCGATCCGAGAGGCTATTCATGCATGCCCTATCCCAACAAACTGGCTAGCAAAGCTTTCTGCGCATGGAGACGATTTTCCGCCTGCTCCCAAACGCGAGACTGCGGCCCTTCAAGGACACTGGCGGTAATTTCCTCCCCACGGTGAGCCGGCAGGCAGTGGAGAACGATCGCCCGTGGATCCGCAAGGGCTAGCAGTTGATCATTAATTTGGTAGGGCTGAAAAATGGGCTGGCGATCGCCCGCTTCTGCTTCCTGTCCCATACTCGCCCAGACATCCGTGTAAAGCGCATGGGCACCCTTAGCCGCGGCCTGCGGATCCGTGAGAACAGTCACTTCACTCTTACCGCCACTCAATGCCTTGGCTTGCGTCACAATATCGGGCAAAGGCGCAAACGGCGGTGGCGAAGCCACCCGAATATTCACCCCCAAGAGGGCACAGCCCAGTAGTAAGGAATGCGCCACATTATTGCCATCGCCAATGTAGCAGAGGGTCAGTCCCGCCAATGTGCCAAAGGATTCCCGTAGCGTCAGCAGATCCGCCAAAATCTGACAAGGATGCTCGCGATCAGTGAGGGCATTAATCACGGGTATGCGGGCATAGTCAGCAAACAGTTGCAGTTCTGCCTGACCATAGGTGCGAATCGCCACCGCATCCAAATAGCGATCCAATACCCGTGCTGTATCGGGCAACGGTTCACCACGCCCCACCTGCATGGATTGGGGGTTCAGGTCAATGACTTGGCCGCCCAGTTGGTACATCGCCACCGTAAAGCTGACACGGGTACGGGTCGAAGCCTTCTGAAACAGCAGCCCCAAGACCTTAGGACACTGGGGAGCCACCTTGCCGATTTTCATCTGTGCTGCTAAATCCAGCAGATATTCTGCCTCTGCCCGTGAGAGGTCGGCGATGCTCAGCAAATCACGCCCCCGCAGTGTTTCCATCACAAATCTCCCCACCAAAACTGGTATCCACTCATGGTAGCAACCTCAGAGGCCTTCCAAATGTACAAATACAACCCTTTTCTCAAATCTGGGGGGCATTAAGGAACGCCGAACCCGTCCAAAAGTCACCTTCTAAGAGGTCTATCCTTCCGAGGCGCCCAACCGTGGCTCTGTCCCTGCAAGGAGGCGTTGGATATTACTCTGGTGTCGCCAAATCACAAAAGCACCTGCAATCACACTAAAACCGACAAACGGCCACGACTGCGTAAAGAACCAAAACCAGAAGGGCAAGGAGATAGCAGCAGTGATTGAACTCAGGGAGACAATGCGGCTGACTGCCAAGACCACGAGAAACACCGCAAAGGTGGCCAAAGCCGTGGGGGCATTGAGGGCAAGGAGCACCCCTAAACCAGTGGCAACGGATTTGCCGCCGCGCCAGCCCAACCAAATCGGCTTACTGTGAGCCAAAACCGCAATGAAGGCGATCGCCAGCAGGACAAATTCCAACCAAGTGGTCGGTACTGTACTCCAAGATTGCCCCAGAACCCAACGCGCCAAAAGAACTGCCCCTAGTCCCTTGCCCACATCGACTAAAAACGTCACTAGGCCGGGGCCTTTGCCCACTACCCGCAGCACATTGGTCGCCCCCGTTGAGCCAGAGCCATGCTCACGAATATCAATCCCGCGCAGCGCTTTGGCCAAGAGGTAGCCCGTGGGAATTGAGCCGAGCAGGTAGCTAATGAGCGCCAGCAGTCCAAGGATGAGTGCAGTGGTCACAGGAGCCTCCCTACTCAAAGAAATCAGAACTACGGCTAGGACGCAACTGGGGTTCAGGGGCAAAGCCCAAGAGCAAGGGATATTGCAGTAGTGAAAGGCTGACTTGGGGTTGGGAATCATCAATAAGAATCAGAGGGATGTAGTCCTCCTGCTCGAGGCGATCGGCACGAAAGGCCAAGGCATCCGCAGATTCAAAGAGCGCCACCCCCTGATCAGGGCCAAAATCTTGACGACTAATGCCCAAGCAATCCTGCAATCCCCGTCGCCAGTCCCCCAGCCGCTCAGGGGAATCGGCCAAGACCAACACCCGCAACATATCGCCATAGAAGTCCCGCAGGATTGAAATGATTGCCGAGGCAACAAGGATATTTTGCAACCGACTGGGGAGCGATCGCAGGGCACCCCGTCCCCCGAGATCAAAGAACCAACTTTCTACCCGCTCAGCATGAACTTGCTCAAACGTACGTCGCAACTGCCAAGGAGGGCCATAGTAGTTGGGGCTACTCCGATATTGCTCTAGCAAACGGCGAATCCGATCCGCTTCCTCCTGAAATCCCTCATCAAGAACTAACTTGGGCGGCGTTGTCGCTGTTGCTGCTGGGGCAGAGGCAGTTTCCACGACAGCGGGCGTCGGGGGCAGCAATTCCATTTCCTCAACGGTGGCCGCCAACTCCTGCATGCTCTTGACGAGAAATTCCTTGAACCCCTGCACTCGAATCGCGAGTTCTTGGGAGGCACCCACAAAGTTGCGGCGGAGCTCCTGTTCGATGCGTTCCTTGCGCCGTTCTAGTTGCTCAATGGTGAGTTGCAGACTTTGTTGCCGCTCTTCAAGGGACTTGAGGCGATCGTGCACAAGACGATGAAACTCAGCATCAAGGGCTTGAATTTCAGCTTTGAGGGCATCCCGTTGAGCTTTGAGGGCAGTTAGTTCCTCTGGGGTAGGTTCAGAGGCATCAGTCACCGTAGGGTCATCCGTCATTGCGAACCGTGGAAATAAAGGCTGTGCGTGGGCAGCGTTCTTGGAGGCATTGTACTAAAGTTTTGGCGTCAAACAGAATCGGCAGAAAGTGGATATTCTTGACCTCCCGAAAATAAAAGAGCACGGGAAAGGCTGGCCAAAAGACCTCCCAATGCTGCCATTGCTGATAGGGAAAGTGGCGAATTTGTCGGCTGCCGCGATAGACATCTAGTGCTGTTGCCGTAAATTCTAGTCGCAGGGTAGCCGCCTGCACAGCCAAGAATAGCGCAAACAGGGAGATGGGCAAGCCCAGCCACCAGCGCAGCCACCACAGGGGCAGACTTAACAGCAGAACCCCCAGCGGAACAGCAAATGAGGGTTGAAGACGTACTGTGGCCAGTGAGGTTCCTTGCATGGTTTTACTCTACTCCTGAGGGGGCGTCGGTTCTTCTAATTGTGGCAAATCCTCTGGAGTGGGAGGAGTTTCCTGTTCAGTGACCTCAGGTGCAGTGGTCTCTAGAGTCGGTTGCTCCAAAGGTGGGGACGGCTTGGATGGCACTCGCGGGCTAACGAGAACAGAACGAGTCGGGCTTTCTGCTTTCTTGAAGGGATTCAGGCGCTGCCAGAAGGGCTGTTGCGGCGTGGGGGGCGGTGTCTCTTCGGCTGCTTTGACGGTGGGTTCTGGGGTTGGCTCTGGTGCAACGGGCGTTTCCTCTACAGGTTCAACGGTGGGTGTTGGTGCCTCTACTGCCGACGTTGGTGTAGGTTCCTCAGCAACGGGGGTCTGAGTGGCAGATTCTTCAACAACAGCTGTTGGCTCTGGGGTCGGCTCGGAGGGAGCGGCGGATTCCTCAACAATAGGTGTTGGCTCTGGTGTCGGTTCAGGAGGGAGGTTGCTGGGGAGATCCGGACTGAGGCTACTTTGAAGATTTTTGGCGGCCAGTTCTCCCCGCAGCAGGCGCGAGAGGACATCCTTGCCATTGGGTTGATAGGTCACAAGGCGGGTAATGGGATTGTAGGGAGAGGGGATACGCTGACCATTGCCATCCAGAAGTTCGAGCCGTACCCAGTTATCCCCCGCCTGGAGTCCAGTGAGATAGTAGGCCTGCCAGCGATCGACCGTGAAGGATTGACCATTGATCGTGCAGCGCACCTGCCAGACTTTCTCATTGTTTAATTGTTGATCCAACGGCAGGTTGCTGAGATAAAAATCAAGGAGCACTGGTTCAGCACCATAGGTGCCGCTGGGCTGATTGTAGGTGAGCAGGGGAAGACTAGCAGATCGAGTGTCCTCATCTGCAGTGTAAAGATGAAAGGCCGTTTGAGCATAGGCAAGGGGATGTTTCAGACTTTCACCCCACGGATACACAACAAAAGCACGCAGAAGGTGCGTTCCCGGCTCAAGGTTCGTAAATTCAATGGGGGTGTTCAGGTCATAGACACTGCGGCTGGGCAGATCATCGAGCACCACCTCCACATGGGGGCCTAATCCTGTGCGCTGATCTTGAAACAGGCGTAGCCCTTGGACACTCAGCTTGACGGTGACGTTGCGGCTTTGGAGGGTTTGGTTGGCTTCGGGGGTGAGAATTTTCAGCCGCGGTTCATAGCGATCGAACCAATCCTTCATATCCTCAATGGCCACAGGAGCCGCCACCTCTGCCAGCGAGCCACTGGCTTTTGCCGCGGCGATGTCCCCCACTGACCACAGAAGAACGATACTGAGAACCAAAGCGATCGCCCGTTGCCAACAGACCTGCCAACCCTTCATGCACACCTCAGATGGTTGTAGTACCAAGGACAATTTTCGCAGATGGGCTACCCACTTCAGCAATCCCGATCTAGGGAGCACGATCGCTGCTGTAGAGGACATGACCACTGCTAAATTCTCGCAACTCCCCAGTGTTCAGACGTACTTGCAACGTCCCGCGATCGCTAATGCCCACACCGATGCCCTGCCACCTTTGTTCTCCTTGGACAAGAGTGAGCGATCGCCCCCGCAAAAAATCCCGCTGCGCCGTGATCTGAACCCCCTGGGACTGTTGCCAACACCACAGAAGCTCAGCGCGAATCGCCGCTAGCAGTTCCAGATCCGTAGGCACCGCTTGGGGAGAATGAAGCAGCGTGTGGAGGCTAATGGCCTGGGGAAGACCCATTGCTTCAACGTCAACACAGCGGTTCAGTCCCACCCCCACCACCAGCCAAGGGGAACGGCGTTCACAGAGAATTCCCGCCAGTTTCTTGCCCTGAGCCATCACATCATTCGGCCACTTCAATTGCAGATGGCGTTCCACCGTTGGTCGCAGCCCACTCAACGCCCGCATCACGGCTATCCCGGCTTGGACACTGGGCGCAACGATCGCCGCCGACTGCGGCAGGATAAAGGAGGCCGTCAACACTCCCTTCGGGGACTGCCAAGCGCGGTTGTACTGACCTCGCCCCCGTGTTTGTGCCTGAGTGTAGATGACTTGACCGCCATAGAGTTGATCGGCATGGTGCAATGCCCAAGTATTCGTGCTCTCACAGGTCTCTAGCCACACTAACCAAGGAAACTCCATGGCGATCGCTTACTTGGGTACAGAAACAGATGGCTCAATGAGTGCCCGCAACAGTTCTGGTTTCGGATGCGCCCCTACCCGTTCAAAAAACACCTGAAGGGTCTGATCTAGCCACTGCGCCAGTGCTGCATAGCTTGCGGGAAGGGTTGTGATTTTCGCAGCAACGAAATAGCGATCGCCACTGTGGGGAGCTGGCACAAGAATATTGGCCGCTTGGCAGTTATTCAAGGCACTTTCAATTTGACTGCGACCAATCTCCGCTGGGGCGGTTTGCTCAATCATGGCGGCCAGTTCTTCTAGGGTGGCAGCGCAATCGCGATGGTCAAGGAGCCACGCTAAAACATAGGCTAAGGCTGGGGGTTGGGCGATCGCCACCCGTTCGTGACTGAGCAAAGCGCGATAGGTTGCCAGACTATGGAGGGGACGCTTTTCAAAATTGGCCATCACCACAGCATTGGGGGGAAGATGCTCCCGTAGGCCAAGACGCAGTTGATTGGCACTGCCCTGCCGATGAAAGACGCAGAAGATCGTGTTTTTACAGACGTAGCGCAAGTATTCCGAGAACTTGACCATCCCCAACTGCAAAATGTCAAAGTTGGGCAGCAGGGCTTGTACCGCCCCTTGGACTTTACTAATGGGTAGCCCTTCCTCCCGCAGGAGCTTGCCACACTCCGAATCACGGCGGTACCAATCGAGAATCTGCCGCGTTTTGGCGATCGCCCCCTCGGCATGGCGAGCCAAACTGACACTCAAGTCCGCACACAAACGACGATTATCAGGATCTAAGGGAATGGCGGAGGGTGGGATGCTGGGCGGCGGCGCTTCAATGGGGGGAGCGGGACTGGCGACAGGTGGGCGGGGTTTTACGGTTGGATCAGGGATGTGGACAAAGGCATCACAAATGGCCTGAAAACTCTTGCCAGCCGCATCTTCGTAGGCGCAGCCAATGACTGTTTTGCCGTACTGCCGTAACTTCTTGGCAAGGGAGCCAAAGCCACCATCGCCGGAGACAATCACAAACGTATCAAAGCGGTCATCTTGAAAAATCAAATCCACCACATCAATCGCCAATTGAATATCAGCAGCATTTTTGCGATTTTCGTAGGAAAAACCAAAGACCTGTACAGGCTCAATGCCCAATTGGTGCATTTCCCGGCGCAGTGACCCAAGGCGAGCATCACTCCAGTTGGCATAGGCACGTTGCAGCAGCACCCGCTCGATGGGGTAGGCTTGGCGAATATGGGCTTGGATGGCAGCGAGGGAAATTTTGGCCACATCTGCGGCTTTGATGTTGTAGCCTTTGATCAGGTTTTCAATGTCGTAGAAAATAGCGGTACGACGCGAGCCATTCCCAGAAGTGCGGGTTTCAAGGTGTTGCAGTCTTTCCTCTAAACGTTGGAGGAGGTCTTCGATCTGGGGGGTTAGGGAATGACGTTGACGATCTTGCACCCAAGTGCCCACCAATGCCCCCGCAGAACTGACCGCCACCACAGGAAGCGGTTCGCGGGTAAGGGCGACGGCGAGGGAACCCGCCACAATCGCTCCTAAAGGAGGTATGCACCAGTTCTGCCATGCCATAACTTATTTTACGAATTCTTGGAAAACTCCCTCTCAAACGCTGGTTTCTTGCAACAGTGCCATCCCGCGATCGCAAATCGTTTTTGCATAGTCTGTCCAGCGGCCACTGCCCCAGTAGCGAAAACAACTGGTTTGCGATGTCAGCACATAGAGGAGCGCTTCGCGGTAGGCAGGGCTTTGGGTCACTTGCGGGTCAGCCGCCACCAAAGGATCATAGATGCGGTGAAACTCGGCACTCAGGCGTTCCATCGGTTGCAGAACGGTCTCATAGCCCTTGACCCAACTGAGGTGATTCGTCCAAGAGGCACCCTCCATGGAGAAGTGGGGATTGGTTTGTTCAAGGTGGGCGATCGCTGCCGCAACCCTTTCTGGCGTTATCGGGCTATCCCCTAAGGTCTGCCAGAGTAGATGTTGGTGTACCGCTTGACAGCGAGGAAAGCGATCGCTAGTCACTCCCTGAGCCGCCAAGAGGGCAAGGTACTCACTGCCATTGAGACCCACCACCCCCGCCTGCGGATTCGCTTTTATCTCATGCCACACCGGCATAAAATCGCGGGGATATTCATTCATCATCACACCACCGTTTTCACCATCGGCAATTTGACTCACACAGGGGGGACCGAGGGGAGCCTGCCAGTGAGTGGCCAGATGCTTAGCTTCGTGATAAGGCTGCATTTGCGCCACAAGTTTCGTATCCGAGCCTTGGGTTTTAATCAGCACCGTTATTTCCGCCACCTCTCCTTGGGAGTTGCGCGCCACAAGGACATTCGGTACATACTTGGCAGCGTAGGGTAGCGGCGACCCATCCAACTGTTCAACACTGTGCTCCTGTACCAGCAACCAACTATATCCACAGCGTTTGAGGCAGGTCACCAAGGTAAAGAGCGTATCCGGATGGTTGGGCAAATGCATTTCTGGCAGTGAAAAGCCCTGTACCCTTTGCAGCGCTTCAACGCCAAAGAGGGCTACAAATTGATGCTGCCAAGCCCGAATATGCAACTCAATGTCAGCGATTGGAGTGGAGGGAATCACCGCATGTCCCCAGCAGGTGCCCAGCCATTCCACGTAGGGAGCATAGGCATCCACAGTAATCCGCCGCAGGGCGTCCAGTACCTCCTCCTGTCCCATCTGCTCCAGCCCCCAGAGGAGGTTGCCGGAGTAATCGAGCATAATCCGCGGTTGACAGCCCTCAGCCACCAACTGGGGAATCCAGTCCCCCATGCGCCGATAACACCAGAGAAATTGGGTTGCGTTGTGATTGTCCCCCTCGTGGGGATGCATCAGCATATACTGCAAGTGACTGATGAGGCTGCCGCCCTCCCCCGCTGGAATGGTCGGCTGGTGCATATGGAGGGCACAGGCAAAGGCGGCGCGAATAGAGGGGAGCATTTGGGGGGGCAAGGGGGGGCAACGGGGCACTTCACTCAACGCCTGTTCCCAACCACTGAGGACAGGTTCTCCTTGAGGCGGACAGGTTGACCAAGGGAGGGTAGGGCGGGGCATGATTCAAGCTCGAAAAACTTGGGCGGGATCAAGGCGCATCACTTTTTGAATCGCCAATAGGGAAGCACTGACACACATGGCGACGGTGGCACTAAAAACGGCGAGGGCAAGTTGGGGAGTCATGATAATTTGGATGGCACGGGCTTGCATGGTCCACATCCCCAGTCCCCAGCACAGGCCTAAACCGGGCAGATAACCCAGTACGGCCATCCACAGGGCTTGCTCAATAATAATGCGATACAAGTACCCGTCAGAAGCCCCCATTGCTTTGAGGGTGCCATACTCCTGTAGGCGATCGCTCACCGAAGAATAGAGAATTTGACTGACAATGACCACCCCTACAACCACGCCAACCCCTGCCCCCAGTCCTAAGATAAACCCCACACTGGTACTGGCTAGCCAATAGCGCCGCGTCATTTCAGTCAGGGCAGCACGACTGAGCACTTGATAGTTGGGAAAGGCTGCCCGTAAGCGTTCCTGCACCTTTGCTAAATCCTCCCCCGACTTGGCTTTCACCATGACATAGGTGATGCGGGTACTGGGGGACACCAACGGCAGAAATTCGGGTACCGGCTCACTGGTATCAAACCGAGGGAAGTTTAAGTAAAGGTTCGCAGTTTCCAGCGAAGTCAAGACATAGGGGCTAGAGACAATGGATTTGACACCGCGCGTCCAGCCAATGACCGTCGCTGGGTAGTTATTCACGCGACCTTGCTCCCCTAGAGCCGTAAGGGAAAGGGCATTGAGGTCAATGCGATCCACGATGACACTGTAGGGTTCTTCTAGCTCCGTCAGGGTTGCACCAGCAACTGTCGTCAAGGGCAGCAAGGTGCCTGTCGGTTCAATACCCACCACCTGCACTGGATCGATCGCCTCTGTCTCTGAACGGCGCCACATCGCTGACTGGATCAACAGAGGTTCTGCGGCTGCAACCCCTGCAACTGCCTGGGCATCGAGGACAACTTGATACTCAATAGGCAACGTTAAGCCAAAATAGCGCAACTCACTGGAGGCAATCCAGAAATCCGCTTGACTTTTGTTCACCAAGAGTGTAGCCGATCGCCCAAAGCCCTCAAGGAGTCCAGTTTGAACTGTGACCAGACTGACGGCAAACGTGATGCCTAGTTGAGCCACGAGAAAGCGGCTAAAGTCTTCTAAGAGATTTTTGCGGGCAAGGGAAACCATTTTTCTATCTTAAGTTTGCGATGGGGGCATGTCTAGACCGTGCTAGGCAGTTGGGGAAAAAACGGCCACCTTAGGCGGCTAGTAAAAAATCCCTAGTTAAAAACTCTGCTGGTACCTCTTGTTCTTGGGGCAAGTAAATAGCCACTTGAATCTGTATTTGTGAAAGATAACGACACATCAGTGGTCCTATTTCCCGCCAGTCTAGACCCCCCAAGCCACAGCCAAGGGCGGGAACAGCAAGAGATTGAATGCCTTCTGCTTGATAGCTATCCACTAACCATTGCAAACCTCGCTCAATTCCTGTAATGTCAGACGATTGTTTCCAGTGAGTTTTAGTCGGAAAGAGTAAAAACCATTTATTGGCATTCAAGTTGGGTAAGCTCAAAGGTTCATCCGCTAGATCGCTGTCTAGAGAAGCTTCACGTTTATACAAATATGGTTTCCCCATTGTAAGTTGCTTTTTCTTGCAGACATCTTGATAGACGACGTACATATCCGGAAATTGATATTTTGCCCGTGAGGCTAATCCCTTACCCATTACACCGACGGTATTGACACTGATTGTTAAGGTTTGCATTTGGGAGAAGAACATATCTCCATCCACCCAAGATAGATGACTCGTAATTGCAGCACGTCGTCGGGGTTGGAAAAACATGTGGGGTTCAACTATGACTTCAACAGAACTGAACTGTTGTCGAAGGCGCTCTGCCATCTCCTGACTTGCAACATAGATAGAATGAATCTCAGTGGGGGGAACCACTTTTGGAACCAAGCATTCCGCCATAATTTTTCGCTTTGTACCATCTTCAGTTTTCCACCAGTCATTATTGAGAATGCTCCAATAATCGCGATGGATGATTTGTAGTCCAGTTTTAGCATCGCGGATTTCAGTAACGGAGTGGGCTGCATTCCCTAAAGCAATGAAGGTTCCTTTGATATCTAGGACACGGGGTTTAATTCCTAAAATGACAACATTGTTTTTATTGATTTCACTTAATACTTTATAAAGCATGGGATTTCGGGGTTGAAAATAGAGGTTGGCATATTGCCATAGACTCTGACCATTTGGTGCGAGGCGGTGTTGCCGACGCACAACGATGTCTGCGTTATAGATAGGTGTCGGGGAAAGACCGCGTTCTACGACTTGCTCATGTGCAAGAATTCTGTGTTGGAATATAGAGGAGAGGTTGTTCACATGGGTAATGTAATATAAGCTTTTGATCTTGGGTTCAGGCATTCTTAACCTCTAGAGATTTTTTGAGTTTGTTCTTTGACCCAACTCAAGTAAGCAGGAGAACCGGCAATAATGGGTAGGGCAATGATTTCTGGAACTTCATAACTGTGTAATGCCAGCAGGCGATCGCGCACTTGCTCAAACAGGGCAGTGCGGGTTTTAATGAGCAGTTGCCATTCGGGATCGCGATGTACGGTTCCTTGCCAGCGGTATATTGATTGAATAGGCAGAATTTGCACACAGGCAGCGAGGTGCTCAGCCACGAGTTGATCGGCTAAAGAGAGTGCTTCAGTTTCCGTAGCAGTGGTAACCATCACCACACAGTACTCTGTTGCCGTTTCCAAGCCCGCTGTCCTCACGTCACGCTTGATGATGTCGATCATATCCTGAACAAATCTTGAATAAAATCGTGCAGTGAATGTTGTTATTACCGGTATTGGGCTGTGGACAGCTCTGGGGGAGAGCGCGATCGCCACGTGGCAGCGCTACTGTCAGGGGAAAACGGCACTCATCGCCACGCCTGACGGACTGGTGGGAGCAACGACCTTGCCAGTCGAGAAAATTATTGCAACGACAACGACTCAAGCGCTCAACGATGCAAAATTAACCCCTCCTCTAGACAGTGCTGGGGTAGTGGTCGGGTCAAGCCGTGGCTTTCAAGCACAGTGGGAAACATGGTTACGGCAGCCTTCTCTTTCGCGACAAACATGGTTACAAACCTTACCCGCCACTGTATCCCAGCAAGTGGCACAAATTGCCGGCACCCAAGGGATAGTTCTCAACCCCACAGCGGCCTGCGCGACGGGACTGTGGGCGATCGCCCAAGGGGCACTGTTGATTGAGCAGGGTTATTGTGATCTGGTGTTGGCGGGAGGGGTCGAGTCCGCCGTCTCGCCCTTAACCTTGGCCGGGTTCCGCCAGTTAGGGGTGTTGGCTCAGGCGCGGGCGGCTCCCTTTGATCGCCAGCGGCAGGGATTTGGCTTAGCGGCCGGTGGTGCCATTGTCGTCCTAGAATCCGAGGCACGGGCGCGATCGCGGGCTGTTACACCCTATGCGCGAATTGCTGGGGTAGGTCTCAGTGCCGATGCCGAGCATATGGCTGCCCCCAGTGTCCAGCAAACCGGTGCTCTCCTAGCCATTCAAAAGGCCTTGGCTCAGGCGGGGCTAACACCGCACCAGATCGACTGTATCCATAGTCACGGTACGGGCACACGGCGTAACGATGCCGCTGAAGCCACTTGGATTCAAACCCTTTTTGGTCAAGGGGTTGCGGTCACCAGTCACAAAGGTGCCCTTGGGCATACCCTAGGTGCTGCTGGCGCGATCGCGATCGCTCTTTCCTGTCTGTCATTACGGGCACAGGAGATTCCCCCCTGTGTTGGCTGTGAGACTCCCGACTTTGACCTCGACATTGTCCAACACAGCCGCACTGCCCCTTTAGGCCACATTCTCTGCTGTAGCTACGGCTTTGGTGGTCAGAATGCCGTGATTGTTCTAGCGCATCCCTAGGAGGCAGTGACCACCCTTGGTTGAGCAACCCCAAACTTTTGCATGATCGTTTTAGCCATTTGTGGGGGTGTGAGTCCTAAGTCAGCTTTTGATTCCTCAGGACTAGCGTGCTCAACCAAGATATCCGGTACCCCCAAACGCAACACAGGCAGCAGAATATCCGCCTCTTGGAGTGCCTCGAGTACCGCCGAGCCAAAGCCCCCCATCAGGCAGCCTTCTTCTAAGGTGACCACGCGGCCAATTTGTTTCGCCAAAGGCAGAATCAACTCAGTATCTAGCGGTTTGGCAAAGCGGGCATTGATCACTGCGGCACTCATGCCGTGTTCCTTGAGGATTTCTGCCACTTGCATCGCCGGATAGACCATTGAGCCGTAGGCCACCAAGAGAATATCTTCACCGGGGCGCAGGAGTTCCCCTTTGCCGATTTCGAGGGGTTCCCAGCCTTCCTCCATGAGGGCGACACCATAGCCATTGCCCCGGGGATAGCGTAGGGCGATCGGGCCATCGGTGTAGTTGATGCCCGTTACAATCATGCGTTGCAATTCCGCTTCATCCTTGGGTGCCATCAGCACCATATTGGGTAGGCAGCGCAAATAGGCAATGTCGTACATCCCTTGGTGGGTCGGGCCATCAGCACCGACAATCCCCGCCCGATCCATGCAGAAGAAGACGGGTAGCTTTTGGATGCAGACATCGTGAACAATTTGGTCGTAGGCGCGCTGCAAGAAGGTGGAGTAAATCGCCGCTACGGGGCGCATGCCTTGGGTGGCCATGCCGGCGGCCATTGTTACGGCGTGCTGCTCGGCAATCCCGACATCAATGTATTGGTTGGGCACCCGTTTTTGGAGGATATCTAGCCCTGTACCCGTGGCCATCGCCGCTGTAATGCCAACAATGCGCGGATCGTTTTCTGCGAGTTTAGTCAGGGTTTCGCCAAAGACTTTGGAGTAGCTGGGGGGCTTGGGTTTGCTGGAGGGTTTGGCCTTACCAGTGACGAGATCAAAGGGGTTTTGCGCATGGTAGCCCACTTGGTCTTTCTCGGCGATCGCGTAGCCTTTGCCCTTAACCGTTGCCACATGAACCAAGACAGGACCGGGAATCGTATGGGCATGTTGGAATGTGGTAATGAGTTCTTCCAAATTGTGGCCATCCACCGGACCAACGTAAGTAAAGCCCAGTTCCTCAAAGACGGCGCCCACCTTAGGAACCGCAAGGCGTTTCATGCCCTCCTTGATGCGCTGCATCTCCGGGGTTAGGTTTTCACCAAAGAAGGGGATATGTTTGAACTGCTCTTCGAGGTTATCAGTAATAAATTGCACCTGCGGTGAGAGGCGGATTTTATTCAGATAGCGGGGAATCGCGCCCACATTGGGGGAAATGGACATCTCATTGTCGTTCAGCACCACCATCAGGTTGGTGTGGGGCAAGTGGCCGGCGTGGTTAATCGCTTCTAGCGCCATCCCCCCAGTTAGGGCACCATCACCAATAATGGCCACGACTTTGAACTTCTCTCCCTTGAGATCGCGGGCGATCGCCATCCCCAAAGCTGCCGAAATACTCGTGGAGGCATGACCAGCGCCAAAGTGATCAAAGGGACTTTCGCGGAGGTTGAGATAGCCAGCAATTCCTCCCTTTTGCCGTAGGGTATGGAAGTTGTTGTAGCGACCCGTCAACATTTTGTGGGGGTAGGCTTGGTGCCCCACATCCCAAATCACGCGATCTTTATCTAAGTCAAGGGTTTGGTAGAGTGCGAGGGTGAGTTCGACAACCCCCAAGCCTGGCCCAAGGTGTCCTCCCGTGGCCGCCACCGTTTCCAAATGTTTGTCGCGGATTTGGGCGGCAATTTGACTCAATTGGGCAATGGACAACCCATGCAACTGGTTGGGATGGGTGAGTTCACTTAAGTGCATAGAAACCCGACCTCGCAAGATACCTAGGAGCGATAGCCTACCGCTGACCACAGAAAAACTATCTGTTGACTGATTCTAGCAAAGTCCCCGACCGAAGTTGGGCATTATTTCGCCCCTAGACGCGGTGAAAAGCCGCAATAATCCCGAAACAGTTGATCATAAATTTCTAACGCTGTTTCATAGAGTTCGCTCAATTCACGAATTTCTTCCGTGGATTCATTGGTGTAATTTTCCACCAACCAAATCACCCATTGGTAAAATCGCTCCCGACCCCACTGTTGCCAATAGTTGGCGAGAATTCCCCGCGCAAGGTCAGTTCCCAACCGTTTGGGGTAACCGTGGCTTGTGGCCAAGTCCTGGAGATCCCCTAGGAAGCGTTCGGTCATCGCACTGAGGTGACTCAGGGACATCTGAGCACATTGACAAGCCCGCTCAAAGGCGGCGTTGGTCTCTAGGGAACTGGGCTTGACCGTTTCAGCCATCAAGCGACCATGACTATCTACCTGACGCTCGACAGCGCAGTGGGGAACTTTAGTGAGGGGGTAGCCTTCACAGGCGAGATACACCCGAAAGTTTTTCTCTAAACAATCCACTTCCTTGGGACTGAGGTGGATGTCGAGTTCAAGCAGGAGTTGACCAAAGGTACGCTCATCAGTGGTGGTGGTGGTTTGCGAGTAGGTCATCGCGAAGTCCCTCACAGGTCGTCAAAAGATTATCCTGTGATCTTTTTTTCGTTATGCACCTCAGCCAAGAAGGCAGCCTACAAAGCTCCCAACACCGTGTCCTCGAAAGTCATTAGTTCATCGCGGTGTCCCTCTAGGGTGACTTGGGTACCGATCGCATGGGGTTGCAAAGAGAGTTTGACGGTTTCGAGCCGCTGGGCACCTCGCCAATAGAACCAAGGGGCAATGGGGGTTAGACCAATGAGACCAAAGGCCAAAATACCGCGATCGGGAAAGAGGACGGTCAACACAAGGGCGATCGCTGTGGCACCGGAGACGGCAAGGCCAAAAAGCAATGCGGCCAAAAAGGGACTAGCGGCAACATTTCCCTGAAACGTCACTTCACTGCCATCAGCACTGACACTGTGCAGGCGGTAGCCCCGCTGCTGGAAATACTGCTTGAGGCGGGGAGCCAGTTCGGCAATGGGCTGGGCAATGAGCCATTCTTTGGTTTCAATGCGTTCTTTGGTGGAGGCACGAATAAAAAACACAAAGCCGACGGCCAAGAGACTCGTGAGTAAGAGAGTGGAAGGATAAATTAAATCGCTGGACATGTTGAGGGGGTCTGAACGGATGGGCTTGCTACCCTCATTGTCGAGGATTTGTTGTGGTCTGCAAAGAGATATTGCACCGCGATCGCCCCCTACAGTTCTGCGGAATACTAAACCCTAGCCATTGTTGTTGTGTTGCGCCATGATGCGGTCTCACACGTCTCCCCGCGATATTCGGGCACCCCGCTGCCGTCGGATGTGGTTGCGCTCAGAAACGGTCTTTGCCCTGCTGCTATTGACCAGTGACCTCGTGGGGTTGGTGTTGGCTTGGAAGTTGGGCTTACAACTCAATCGCTTCTATGCGCCGTTGCCCCCTGATTTAGCAGCGTGGTACTGGCTGGGATTGCCCAGTGTCTTTTGGCTCTTTGCCACTGGTCTATTGTTTTTGATTGCTGTGAGTGGGCTGTATCACCCGCGCGGCCATTGGAAAAATTATCTGCGCCTTGCCAAGGTGCTGAGCTTGGGCTATTTGTTGGCGCTGGCGATCGCCTACTTCTATGACCCCACCGTAGATTTACCCCGCTCGCTGTTTTTTAGTGCTTGGGGTCTCAGTGTGGTTTTCGCGGTGATCTTGCGCTTAGCCGTGAGTCTGGCGTTCAAAATTTGCACCCTACGGCAACCGATTCGCGCTTTTCTGGTGGCGCCCCCGGAGCGACAGGAGCATCTCAGCCGCCTACTAGAGCAACGCTCGAACTATAAGATTGTCGGCAGGGCGATCGCCACCATGGCCAATGAACCGGAAACCGTGACCGAGATTCTCAACTGTCAAGCCCAAGAGGTGATTGTAGAAGGCCTCCCCCCAGCCCATCTCGCTTCAGCCCTCTATTGGCAACTACGCCAACATGGCATTGCCCTACGCTTGATCCCCTCCAGCTTGGAAATGCTCTACCGCCGCGGCACCCCGGAAATTGTGGCGGCTTTGCCCACCCTGCGGGTAGATATGACGTATCTCAATGGTTGGGAATATCGGCTGAAGCGCTATTTGGACGTGATTTTGGCACTCTTTGGCATCGTGGTGCTGGCACCCCTCTTTATTGTGGTGGCGATCGCCATCAAACTCACCTCCCCAGGGCCTGTCTTTTTCCGCCAAGAGCGGGTAGGACTCCACGGCCAAGTCTTTCAGATGTGGAAATTTCGCACCATGCGTGCCGATGCCCCGCAACTCCAAGCGCAGTTGGAAGCGCAAAATGAATCCGCCGATGGCATTCTCTTCAAGCTAAAAAACGACCCTCGCCGCACGCGCCTCGGCAGTTTCCTGCGCAAGACCAGCATTGATGAACTGCCGCAACTGTTTAATGTCCTTTGGGGAGATATGAGCTTAGTGGGGCCGCGTCCGCTACCCCTGCGGGATGTTGCCCGTTTTCATTCTTGGCACCATATTCGCCATCAGGTGATGCCGGGGATTACCGGGCTGTGGCAAATTTCTGGCCGCTCTCAAATTGGCAATTTTGATGAAGCCGCCCGCCTTGACCTTTACTACATCGATAACTGGTCTTTGAATCTGGATTTGGAAATTCTAGTGGAGACCGTGCACATTGTGCTCTTTGGTAGTGGGGCGTATTAGGTGCGGCAACAATTGGCTGGCAAATAACTGTTCCACCTGTTGAGCTGAGAGGGGGCGGGCAAAGAAATAACCTTGGCCATAGTTACAGCCGAGGGCTTGGAGCACACGATATTGTTGACGGGTTTCGATGCCCTCCGCCACCACCTTTAGTCGCAAAGAATGCGCCAGCATGAGAATCGTGTGCACAATTGTCGCCGAAGATTCCTCACTATTGAGGGCGGAAATAAACGTGCGATCAATTTTTAGTGTATCAATGGGAAAACGGTGCAAATAACTCAGGGAAGAATAGCCCGTGCCAAAATCATCCATATACAGGCCAATGCCCATGGCGCGAATTTCCTCAAGGGTGGCGATCGCCACCTCCTTGTTGTCAATCAAGATGCCCTCGGTCACCTCAAGGCGCAATCGCTCAGCGGGAAATTCTGTTTCTGACAAAATTGATCTTAAGTTGAGCAGCAGATCCGCTTGCTGGAAATGACGACCGCTGAGGTTGACACTAATGCTTAAACTGCGACTGCGGGGAAACACCTTTGACCAGCGTTGCATTTGCCGACAGGCTTCTGCCATCACCCACCAACTAATGGGTAGGATCAGACCCGTTTCTTCGGCGACAGTCATGAATTCACCGGGGGAGACGATTCCCCGTTCGGGATGTTGCCAGCGCAGCAGCGTTTCAAAGCCGACAATATTGAGCGTTGATAGATCAACAATCGGTTGATAGTACACCAAAAATTCATCGCGCTCTGCCGCCCGTCGCAGATCAGTTTCCATTTGCATCAGGGCAATGCTCTGGGCACGCATCGTCATGCTAAAGACTTCATAGCGAGCTTTGCCCAAGGATTTCGCGCGGTACATGGCGGTATCCGCATCCCGCAACAAGTCCTCAGCCGTTTTGCTTTCCTCGCTGGGGAAGGCAATGCCAATACTGGCACTGGTAAAGACTTCATGCCCCTCAAGGAGAAAAGGACGGCTCAGAGCCACTAGCACTCGTTCTGCCACTTCGATCGCTTGGGCGGGAGTCGTTAACTCCTCCAAGAGAATGGCAAATTCATCACCCCCAAGGCGGGCGATCGTGTCCTCAGCGCGGGTACAGGCCGTCAGTCGCTGGCCAATGCCAATCAGGAGTTGATCCCCAGCTAAGTGCCCCAAGCTATCGTTGATCACCTTAAAGCGATCCACATCTAAAAACAGCACCGCAAAGAGGGAGTTGGGGCGCCGCACGCGACGGGTAATGGCTTGCGTCAGCCGATCCATAAAGAGCACCCGGTTGGGTAGCCCCGTCATGGCATCGTGGAGGGCATCGTGGAGAATTTGCTCCTGAATCAAGTGGTACTCTGTGACATCGGTCATCGAACCGGCCATGCGATAGGGCTGTCCCTCTTCATTGCGCAGGGCTTTGCCCCGCGATCGCATCCAACGGTAACTGCCATCGGCGTGTTTAATCCGAAACTCACACTCAAAATGGGGACGGGTACCGAGAAGATGCTCCTTCATGCTCTGGCGTAGCCGCTCTAGGTCATCGGGGTGGACACGCCGCCACCATTCCTCGATGGTGGGTTGTAGGGTACCGGGGGTTTCGCCAACCAGCAGTTCCCAGCGGGGAGAATAATACATCGAGCGATCGCTAATCTGCCAATCCCAAAGGCCATCATTGGCGCCCTCAGCCGCCAGAGCATAGCGTTCTTCACTAATGCGCAGGGCGAGTTCAGAACGTTTGCGTTCAGTAATATCGGTAATGTAGCAGCGAATTAATTGGCTCTCCCGCAGCAGATGGATTGTCACTTCGTAGGTGCGATCGCCAACGTTGATTTCTTCAACAGAAAATCGCTTTTCCTGCAACGACCAGCTTTTGAGGCGCGATAGCAGCGGATGCTGCACATCTGGTTCCCCAAGATCGGGAAATTCCTGAATGGCCGCTGGGTTGAGATAGGTAATTTGGCCATTGGGAGCCAGTTCAATGATCGGATAGGGACTTAACTCTGGAAAGGAGGACAACCGCAGCAGTTGGATTTCGGTCACCTCAGACATTTCACTGCTGACGAAGGCACCCCCCCAAGAGGCCACGTCTTGATCTGAGATACTTGATGCTTCGAGGGCGCGGGTGTAGCGATTGAACCCGGAGTCAGAAATATTGGCGATCGCGTGGTAGCGGGCGCGCACATCACCGCCAAAGACGATCAAATCCTTATGCTGAAGAATGTGGGATTGACAGGGCTTGCCATTGACCGTCAGACCATTGACACTGCGCTTCCCTTGTAAATCGCCATCAATGAGGCGAAAGAAAAAATTACCACTGCTGGGATCCAAAACCCGTAGCAAAACAGCGTGCTGACGGGAAACCATTGGCGACTTAAGAACAATCGTATTGCTAGGATGTCGCCCAATTGTATAGGTACTGGCTTCCAAGGGAATGGTACGCCGACCCTCCTGATCCTCAATAACGAGGAGATGGCGCCACTTCTTCGGCGGATCAGACTTCACATCAATGGCCTCGGCAAATTGTCATGAGGAAACGGTTTTCACTAGAAACTCCTCAATCAAACCGGTATTGATGAAGAGACTCACTTGCTATTCTAGGACGTGAGATTTTATCCTGTTTACAGAAAATTTACTGGGTTGCAGTGCAGTCTTTATCCTGACAATACTTAGAATAAGTTAAGCATTTCTTAACAGTGTAATGTGATTTTCATGGGTGGCAGTCTTTTTCACATCGATGGAACACACTTAAAACTGTGAAAGCTGCTCTGGGAGAGGATGATATCCCCCTCACATATCCCATAATTTGGAAAACCGTTATATGTTGGCTTCATCCTATCGGATTATTTTTATTCTTTTTCTCTCGATGGCTGTCTGGCTCCAAAGACGCCGTCCAGTGGGGCGATCGCTTTGCCTTGGACTCGTAGCGGCTCTCCTGCTATGGTTGATCCCACCCTCTTTGGCAGCAGCCATGACCCCCAAGCACTACACTGAGCTGACATTTCCCCCCTTACCGGAAATTCAAGTGCCGGCCTATGAACGCCGTCAGTTGGCCAATGGGATGGTGGTCTATCTCCTAGAGGATCACGAGTGGCCCTTGGTGCGAGGCACCTTAATCTTTCGGGCAGGTAGTCGTTGGGATCCGCCGGCTCAGGTGGGTTTGGCAGAAGTCAGTGGCGACCTGATTCGCACGGGTGGCACCCAAGTTCATCGTGCCGCTGAAATTGACCAATGGCTTGAGGATCGAGCAGCAGCCATTGAATCGGGTGTCGGCAAAAGTTTAGGGCGGATTAATTTCAACAGCCTCAAGGAACACAGTGAAGCGGTTCTAAGCCAACTAGCGGAGATGCTCCAAGCGCCAGCAGTAGAACCAGAGCGATTTGAACTGGCGATTCGGCGCCGACAGGGGATCATTCAACGCCGCGATGATCAACCCAATGCCCAAGCAGAACGGGAATTTTACAAGCTGATCTACGGTGCGGAGAGTCCCTATGCCCGCACCCAAGAGTTAGAAACCCTTGCCAAGATCACACCGGCGGATGTGCAGCAGTTTTACCGCAGGTACCTCGCTCCCTCCCGCTGTATTTTGGGCTTGGTGGGCGACTTTGATGCCTCGCAAATGGGCGATCGCCTTGAAGCAATTTTTGGCTCATGGCAAGATCCACCGAACTTACCTCCTTTGCCCCCCTTACCTAGGGTAACAGTTGATACGTCGCCAACAACGGTGGTGATTAATCGCCCCCATCTCTCCCAAAGCTACATCTACACGGGACAATTGGGGGGGACGCTCAAAGATCCGGACGTGTTTAACCTCTATGTTCTCAATGGGGTTCTCAATGGCTTTGGCGGGCGTCTTTTCAATGAAGTGCGATCGCGCCAAGGCTTGGCCTATAGTGTCTATGCCGCTTGGAGTCCCGAATTTGACTATCCAGGGGTCTTCTATGGGGTGGGACAAACCCAAACCCAGACTACAGCCAAGTTTCTCAGCGCCCTACGGCAGGAAATCCAGCGACTGCAACAGGAACCCGTTAGTGCCGCAGAACTGAACTACGCCAAAGACAGTATTCTCAACTCCTTTGTCTTTAATTTTCGCGATCGCCTGCAAATTCTCAATCGTCTCCTGCGCTACGAATACTACGATTTGCCCAAGGATTTTATCTTCCGCTATCAGCGAGCCGTTAAAGCCGCAACGGCAGCAGATCTGCAACGGGTGGCACAAACCCGCCTAAAACCAGAACAGTGGCGTACCCTGATTGTGGGCGATCGCATCCCCTGCCCTACGACAAATTGCCAGCAACGACAATCTCAATCCTAAGAGCAAGATGAGCTTTCGCATTCAGAATATTGCGCGGCTGCGCCAAATCAAGCAATCATCGTTAGACTAGCGATACAGACCTTTTCCAAAATCAAGTAACAAGTTGTGAGGAAACCCTATGTCAGCTTTGCGTCTCGCTCTTTTAGTCAGCCCTACCTTTTTGGCATCCGTCCTGAGCTTGGTCCCATTGATTGCACCTGCCCATGCCCAACTCAGTACCCCCATTCCCGTGCCACCTCCAGAAAGCAGTGAGTGTGTCACTAATCCCCACCAGAAGTTTCAACTGGTCTGTACTCGCCTAGGCGCTCAGGAAACGAAACTGCAAGCTAGCCGTGATAATGGTTCGCTGCCCCCTCCTGTACTAGAGTTTACTGAGGAAGAAAGTAATACCGCGATCGCGCTATTTGGCTGTGATTGTCCCCTGTGTCTAAATGCCCTACGGCAAATGCGTGGCCAGCCTCCCCTCAATCAACTGGGTTAATACTGGATACAAGGGAGTAGGATCCAAGTATGAGCCGCTGGATTAACCTGCTTGCCCTACTCCCTAATACCATCCTCACAATTTTATTTAGTCATCCCTCGCCCCACAATCGAGAAGTGAGGTTGAGAACCGTAGGGTCAGCGTCGGGAGGATGTCACACAATCCCAATTTGGGTCTGTTGATCATTCCATATTTTCCATTTTTCGTAGATGCGGCGTAATGTGCCGTCCTTCTTGAGGATGTCGATGGCTTGATCAACTTCTGTTTTGAGGGTTTCTCCTTTGGGGTTGTTCTTATTAAAGGCAATCACATAGTTATCCAAAAAGATCGGGACACCAATTGGGCGCAGGCTATTGTTCACTGTGCCCCCCGGACCGGCACCAAGAACGTAGTAGGCCACTATCGGGAAGTCGACGAGCAGAGCATCAACATGCCCGATGGCTAGAGCATTCATAAACCCCGTTGCATCATCATAGAGACGGGTTTTGATGCGGGGGTCTTTCTCTAGAATTTCCTGCGCCTTGTAGCTCATACCAGTGCCAACGGTCATGCCAGCCAGATTGGCTAGGGTAACTTCACTGGTGGCAGTGTATTTTTCGAAGCGGGGGTCATCTGCTCGCACTACAATCTGTTGGCCGTAGCGGTAGTAGGGCTGGGAAAACCATTGGATGCGCTTGCGATCAGTGGTGATTTCCCAACCGTTAAGAATCATGTCAAAGCGATTGGCGGCAAGGGCAGCGAACAGTTGATCATAGGACACCTCAAAAAAAAATGCCCTGACTCCCATCAGGCGTGCGATTGCTTCAGCAATTTCCACCTCAAAGCCAATCAACCTGCGGCGATCCGCTGGATCGTAAAAAACGTAGGGGGCACCCTCAATCGGATCCGCCCCCCAAGTCAATGTACCGGGGCTGAGCAGGCCATTGCTTGAGATGATCCCTGTCGCCGTAGATCCAGACAAGGAATCCCCCTTCCCGCCACAGGCCGTCAGCAGGCTCTTGCTGGCTGTGGCAATTATAGATATCGCGATTCCTTGAGAGACATGGCGCAAAAAGGTACGACGCTGCCATCCCATACCGACTTTCATCTTTGCAGTTGATCGGGCTTGAGGCTACCCATTGCTCAAACCCAACTCAGTTTAGCACATCGGCAGGCAGCACCCCCCGCCAGAGAATCCATGGAGGCTAAGGGGTGCTACTTTTTATCGCTACTGCCGCCAAGACTACGCCGTTTTGTTACTGTTTGGAAGGCGTAAATAATATCTCCTTCCTGCCATTGTTGAAAATCATCCAAGCGCACACCACATTCGTAGCCCGCCGCAACTTCGCGGACATCGTCCTTCATGCGTTTTAGCGAACTCAAGATGCCTGTGTGAATGACGCTTTGCTGGCGCAGCACCCGTACTTTGCAGTTGCGCACGAGCTTGCCATTGAGGACATAACAACCGGCCACAGCTCCTTTACTGAGGGGGAAGATAGCCCGCACTTCGGCTTGACCCAGTTCTTCCTCGACCAGTTCGGGTTCCAGCATCCCCTCCATTGCCCCTTGAATATCATCGAGGAGCTTATAGATGATGTTGTATTCGCGGACATCAACGTTGTGCTGCTCAGCCGCTTGGCGTGCCCCTGAGGCAAGGGTGGTATTAAAGCCAATGATGACGGCACTACTGGCGGCGGCAAGGTCAACATCGGTTTCAGTAATTTCGCCGGGGGCAGCCAACAAGACTCGTAACTGTACTTGATCTTGGGGCAGTTGGTTGAGAGCCGCCAAAATCGCCTCGACGGAACCTTGAACGTCGGCTTTGAGAATGAGATTGAGTTCCTTGAGTTCCCCTTCGCGGGCTTGACTGGACAACGAGGTAAGGGAGACCCGCCGGGCGGCTGCGGCTTGGGCAAGGCGGGATTGGCGTTGAGCGGCGGCTCGCTCCTCCGCAAGGGCACGGGCGGCTTTTTCATCGCTGAGGACTTCAAATTCATCTCCGGCAGCAGGGACATCCGCCAGACCCAAGACTTCGACAGCAAAGGAGGGGGTTGCTGCCTCGACACGCTGCCCGCGATCGTCAATCATGGCGCGAACCCGACCAAAACAGGCACCTGCCACCAGAATATCGCCGACCCGCAGGGTACCGTTTTGTACCAGCAATGTGGCCACAGGTCCTCGTGCCCGATCCAAGTGGGCTTCAATGACGGTGCCTTTGGCGGGGCGATCGGGATTGGCGTAGAGATCCTCCACCTCAGCCACCAGCAGGATCATTTCTAGGAGCGTATCGAGATTTTGCTGTTGCAGGGCACTGACAGGTACCATAATCGTGTCGCCGCCCCACTCTTCGGGCACCAAGCCGTATTCAGTGAGTTCCTGCTTGACCCGCTCCGGTTGGGCAGACTCTTTGTCAATTTTGTTAATGGCGACAATGATCGGCACTTTAGCTGCTTTGGCGTGGCTAATGGCTTCAATGGTTTGAGGTTGCACCCCATCATCGGCAGCAACCACGAGAACAGCAATATCGGTGACCCGTGCCCCCCGTGCCCGCATGGCGGTAAAGGCTTCGTGACCGGGGGTATCGAGAAAGACTACCTGATGTTTTTCGCCGTTGTGTTCGACATCCACGTGGTAGGCGCCAATGTGTTGCGTGATGCCGCCTGCTTCCCCTTGAGCCACTTTGGCATTGCGAATGGCATCGAGAAGGCTGGTTTTGCCATGATCCACGTGACCCATAATCGTGACCACGGGTGGACGCCGTTGCAGGTGATCGAGGTCGCTTGACTCCAGCATTTCGGTGACTTTTGTGGCCTCGGCTTTCTGCTGTGCCGTTTCCACCGTAATCCCCAATTCCTTGGCCACGAGTTCAATTGTTTCCACCTCAAGGGTTTGGTTGATGGTGGCGGCAATTCCCTTAAAGAAGAGAATTTTAATGATTTCCGCTTCGGGGCGACGCACTAAACTGGCCAACTCCTGCACTGACATCGGGCCTTCAATCGTAATGTGATCGGGCGGTGGTGCTTCGGCTGGCTCTTCGTGACGGCGATCGCGATGGCGGGGTTGTTTTTTCTCGCTGCTTTTTTCGGTTTTCGCCGCTGGTGTAACGGGACGGGCGGGACGAGGCGCCTTGGGCTTGGGTGGCCGTTGCAGCGATTGGCTGACATCAACGGTTACTTGGTGTACCCCGACCAAACGGCTGGTGAGTTCTAGTTCTTCCTCTTCGTCAATGACTTCTTCACGCAACTTGACGACGCGGGAGGATTTCCGTTTGTTCTCCTCATCATCAAAGTCTTTGTGACGGTGGCGGTCTTTGATGACTTTGCTAACGGACTTGTCATCGAGTACCTCAACGGTTTCGGTGACGGGCTTGGGTGGATTGGGTGCCCGCAGGACTGGCGCAACGGGTTTGGGTGGCGGTTGTAGCTCTGGTAAAGCTGGCTTGGGCGCCATTTCCGGGGGGTTGACGGGTGCCGGGGGAACTGCCCGCTGGACAATTTCAATGCGATCTTGACTGCTGGGTTTCGCAGGAGCGATCGCCACCTTTTCTTTTTTGGGGGGTTCCTTTAGCTCTTTGCGGGGCGGGGGAGCCGCAGCGACTTTTTCCACTTTCTTGGTGGGGCGGGCGGGCGGGGGGACTAAAGTAGGCGCTGGACGCGGTGGTGTCGGTTCGGGTTTTGCGGGAGGTGTAGGGGGTTTGGGCGCCACAGGTTCCACTGCCTTGGTGGCAACTGGTGCAGGGGGTGTGGGTCGCGCAGGGGGCTGCGGTGCTTGGGGACGAGCGGGAGGTTGTTGTAATTGAGGCTTGGGCGCTTCCGGCGTCCCAGAGCGGGGTTGAGTGTGGACAGCAACAATTTGCTGCGTTTTTGGAGGGGCTGGGGCTTTCTTCACAGGAGGAGGTGTTTTTGAAACTTTACGGGGTGAGGCACTATGGGGTTGATAGGTTTTGGCCGCTTCGCGAATGCGATCGGCATCGGCATCGGAAATTGTGCTGCTGTGACTTTTATAGGCAATTCCCAACTGTTCACAGATGGCCAATAAATCTCGATTATCCAGGTTGAGTTCTTTTGATAGGTCATAAATGCGAACTTTACCAATGCTCATGCTGTCTCTCAAAGGCTCTGAAATCTCTACGAAGGGGCAAACGGTAGGGCGATCGCGATCGCTCAGGTAAAGGCTACCGTCAAGGTGGAATTAATGGGTTTTAAGGGATGGGTTGGGGCAACTCACTCAACAACAATCTCAAGAGTCGGGGCTAAAAAAATAGAAGTATCCCTATTATTAACGATTTTGGTAGGGATTGATCAGGGCAACAGCCCTAAGGGGGGATCAATTTCAATTCTGCGGGCTGCTAGATCAACCACCGGCACGATGGCTGGCACAAAGGGAATATACACTGATCGGCGGGCTTCTTGCGCTGGGTCGAGTAACTGCACTTCTAGTAAGTCATTGCCGGCATTGACCAAGCCCACCACTTCGCCAACTCGCTCACCGTGGTGATACACGGCGAGTCCAATCAAGTCCATGAGGTGGTATTCATTTGCGGCAAGGGGTGGGCGATCGCTGGCGGGGACTAAAATTTCTGCCCCCTTGAGTGCCTCCGCTGCGGTGCGATCGCTGACTTCGGCAAAGGTAACCACAAACTGTTTGGCACGGGGTAAAAGTCGCCCGCGCACGAGGGTCACCGCATGGGGTTGGGGCTGCCGGGGCGATCGCAACCAACGAGAACCCGCCACGGTAAAGCGTTCGGGAAAATCGCTAAAGGGCTTGACCTTGACCTCCCCCCGCAGGCCGTGGGCACCGACAATTTGGCCGATACAGAGCCATTCACTTGTCTCAGGGAAGGGGGTCACCATAGGCCGTCCAAGCCAACTTGAGTAAACCGTTCATAATTGCTGTGGCAACGCTCACGCCCCCCTTGCAACCCTTAATGGAGATGTGGGGCACCCAAGACTTTTGCAGGCGATCCAAAATGGGGGGGAGAAAATTGGGGGCAGCGTCAATAATTAAGGCAGGGCGAATTTCCTGAGCCTCCACTAAAGTCAGGAGGGGTTCTAGGGCTGAATGATCACTACTGAGGACAAAAATAGCCGTGGGATGGCGTCGTGCCAAGGTTTCTATGCCAAAAGCAATGCGGGACTTTTCCTGCTGCGGACGGGTGAAGGTTTCTGCCCCACAGTAAATGGGATTGCCAAAGGTGTTTTGGGTGTAGGAGAGCACCCCCACCTGCACCATCGTCACATCCACCACAATCGGGGTATGAGCGGCAAGGGCAGCCACACCGGATTGCAGGGCCTGCTCTGAGTAAATAATCAAATTCAGATACTCTAAATCCCCCGTCGCATAAATCACACGGCGCGTAATATCGTATTGTGCTGGACTCAGGTTGTGCCCGGCCAGCAACTGGTCAATAACCCGTAGTTGTGCAACGTCAGACTGGTGCCATTCCATCAAAGGTGCCGCAAGGGAGCTAGGGAATAATCAATATACCAACAAAATTTCTGCCCCACTAGGCGAGGTGGAGCCGTGACATCCTCTAGTGTACGAGGCGATCGCCCGATTTCATGCATGGTGTGGCGATCCACGATTTCAGCGAGACTGGTATGCTGGAAACAGCGTCCTTGAACTTGTGCCACTGTGTCTCAGATTTTCTGTCCTGTCCCGGCAGATCAACGACCGATCAACGAATATCGTGACCTCAAAGCCTCTTGGTTTTTTGAATGGTCGAGTTGGCCGCGGCCGCGTTTTCAAAGGCGTTTGCTACTGCTGTGGGGGATGGCTTGGCTCATTAGTGGTCCGGTGGCGATCGCCAGCTTTTCAGTGCAAGAGGCACCCCTACATGTTTTCTTCGCTGGGGTGCTAGGAGCAAACTTCCTGCTGTTGCTAATTCTTTTGCGCCTTGTACTCGGTTGGGCTTATGTGGGCGATCGGCTGCACCGTCCCACGGTCATTTATGAGGAAACGGGCTGGTACGACGGTCAGGAGTGGCAAAAACCCGAAACTGAATTGGCTCAAGATCGCCTGATCTATACCTACGAGTTGCGCCCGATTTTACAACGGTTACAGGTAACCCTTTTGGCGCTCGTGATCTTTTCTTTGGGACTGACCCTTGCTTGGGCACTCCTGTAGCTGCTGCTGATATTGTTGCTCATTGACCTGCATGACCGAACCTATGTCCAAACGCACCCAAGCCCCTCTGCTCGATGTTTGCTTACTGCGGGAAGGGATTGTTGAGTCGCGCCACCATGCCCATGCCGTGGTCTGTGATGCCCGTGGCCGAATTCTTGCCCTTGCAGGAAATGCGGAAACCGCTGCTTTTATCCGCTCTGCCCTCAAGCCCTTTCAAGCCTTGGCAGTGACAACAACGGGAACGATGGAGCGGTTTGACCTGAGCGATCGCGACCTCGCGATTATCTGTAGTTCCCACCAAGGGCGTATTGAGCAAGTCCGCCAAGTCTTTAACATCCTCTGGCGTGCCGATGTGGATCCCACTGCCTTGCAATGTCCCGTTCCCCCCGGCCGCCAAGGGGCACTGCAGCACAACTGTTCGGGTAAACATGCGGGGATGTTGGCGGTTTGTCAACAGCGCAATTGGCCATTGGCAAGTTATCTGCACAAAAATCACCCCGTTCAGGCTCTGATCCTCTCCAAGGTGGCAGAACTACTGAAGATGCCCGCCGCAGAATTTATCTGTGCCCACGACGACTGTGGGGCGCCCACGTACTTGATGCAACTGGTGCAGATGGCCACCCTTTACGGCCAACTGGCCTCGGGCAATGACTGGGCAATGGAGCGCGTCGTTCGTGCCATGACCCACCACCCTGATTTTGTTGCCGGTCCCGGTGCCTTTGATAGCGAGCTGATGCGCCTCACGGAGGGGGAAATCCTCAGTAAGTCCGGAGCTGAGGGGATTCAGTGTGTGGGTCGTGTGGGCGAAGGGATGGGATTGGCGATTAAGGTGAGTGATGGTGCGAAGCGTGCTAAGTATGCCGTTGCCATTCAATTGTTGAAGCAACTGGGCTGGATTACTCCCAGTGTGGCGGAAGCCTTGGGGGAGCAGTTTCTGATTCCCAACCAATTTACCCGTCTCGAGGTGAATGGTGAACTGACCTTTGCCTAGGGGGCTAAATTCTAGCCTGAATAGGTTCTCCCTTGGGTTATGATTTGTATTCAATTTTAGTGAGCACGGAGGCTGTTGTGGCTGTCACAGCAAATGTCGGAACCATCTTTCCTGTGGTGTGGGCGGGCGATCGCGTGCAGTTAATTGACCAAACCCGCTTGCCAGAACAGTATGAACTCAAGGACATCACCACCGCAGCGGAGATGGCCACCGCCATTCGGACAATGATTGTACGGGGTGCGCCAGCGATTGGGGTTGCCGCTGCCTTTGGCATGGTCTTGGGGGCACGGGAATACACAGGGAGCGATCGCGAGGGCTTCTTGGCTCACCTAGAGAATGTCGCTTCCGAATTGCGGCAAACCCGCCCAACGGCAGTGAATTTATTTTGGGCCATCGATCGCATGCTTGGGGCAGCCCAGCAAGCCACAGCCAGCCTTGAGGAACTGCAGCAGCACCTTCTTGAAACCGCCCAAACCATTGCCCGTGAAGATGTGCAAACCTGTCAAGCCATTGGTGAAAACGGCCTTAGTGTCCTGCCGAAAACGCCCGAGAAGTTGCGCCTGCTTACCCACTGCAATGCCGGTGCCCTAGCGACAGCAGGCTATGGAACAGCGTTAGGGGTGGTTCGTGCGGCTTGGGCGGCGGGTCGCTTGGAGCGAGTCTATGCCGATGAAACTCGTCCTCGTCTTCAGGGAGCGAAATTAACCGCTTGGGAATGTGTGCAAGAGGGCATTCCTGTCACCCTGCTGGCGGATACGATGGCGGCGCACTGTATGCAGCGGGGGATGATTGATGCGGTGGTGGTGGGCGCCGATCGCATTGCCCTGAATGGGGACATGGCCAACAAAATTGGTACCTATAGTGTTGCCCTCGCCGCCAAAGCCCACAACATTCCCTTCTTTGTCGCTGCACCCCTTTCTACAATTGATACTAAAATTGCCACTGGGGCGGAAATTCCCATTGAGGAGCGCCACCCCCAAGAAATTTATCAGGTGGGGTTTAGCCGCATTACACCCGCTGGGGTAGATTTTTACAATCCGGCTTTTGATGTCACCCCTGCCCATTTAATTAGTGGCATTATTACGGAGCTAGGGGTTTTTGCTCCCGCTGACCTTGCACAGGGTATTGGTGCAGCAGCAGGTTAACGGCGGCAGACTGCACGGGCAATATCACCCGCTATCGTACCGGGAGGATAGCTTTTGGTTCCCGTCCAATCCCAACCGTAATAATCACTCTTAACATCGTAGGGATTACAGGACGCCGTTGCCCGATGCCAGTAATCGTCGCCAAGGGTCGAGAGGCTAAAATCCACTTGGATAATGCCATTCCTATTTCTATAAAAGCGACGGGAATCCATATCCACAGTGTAAACACGGCCTCTACTGTCGCGAGCCACTTCCACTTCCATTTCTGCGAAACTAGGCGGGGCGATCGCCAGACTGAGGCTCAACGTTGCTGCCCCCACAAGGGCAACAGGTGTCCGAAACATGGTCACAAAACCTCTTTTTTTGCTAACACGATCGTAGCAACTGTGGTAGAAAATCGTTATTCCCAATTCAAAAAGCTTTATAGAAAAGATGATTTCCTCGCCATCCTCTTTAAGTACAACCGACCTCAACGCCCTTGCTGAACGGATCCGTATCGCGGCTGAGCGAGCCAATGGAAATGTCCATGACCTGTTGGCATTGCTGCGGCTTTTAGAGCAATTGCATCGCGAAATTTGTGACAATCAGTTTCAAGCGGCCTTGCCCACCAACCGCCAAGCGCTCTATCAACTACTGCGGGATATTGAAACCAATGGCGGCTGGCCCTACATTCCCCGCAAACGCCTAGAGTCTTTTTTGGGGGCAATTCAAGAGGAATCAGATAGTCATGAATGTTGAACGCTGGCTGATCCGCCAAGAGCCGCAGTGGCTAGAGCTAGAACACCTCCTCAACCGTGCTGAGACAGAGGGGATTCAAGCGCTATCGGCAACGGAGATTTGCCGCCTCAGTCAGTTGTACCGCTTGGTTAGTGCGGATTTAGCGCGGGCAAAAACTCGCCGCTTGGGCAGTAGCATCGTCAACTATTTGCAGGGTCTCACCTTGCGGAGCTACAGCCAAGTCTATCAGGGTCAGCGCTCCCAAGATTGGCGCAAAGTTTGGTGGTTTTTCCAGCGGGGCTTCCCAGCGGTTGTCCAGCAAACATGGGTCTATACGGCCTTTGCCTTGGGGGTATTTCTGGTGGCGGCGGAGATCGCTTGGTGGTATGCGTGGAGCGATCGCCAATTTTTGGAACTAGTGGTACCCGCAGACATCCTTTCCCTTGTGGAAGAGGAGGGCAAGCTCTGGATGGGATCGATCGTCGGGGTTGAACCCCTAGCCTCCAGTGCCATTATGACCAATAACCTGAGTGTGGCTTTTGCAATGCTAGCGGGAGGTATCCTAGGGGGGCTAGGGACGCTTTATATCCTCTGGAACAACGGTCTGCACATGGGGGCGATCGCTGCCTTGGTGGCTCAAAACAATCTAGGGTATCCCTTTTGGGCTTTTGTCAGTCCCCATGGTGCTTTGGAGCTGCCTGCAATTTTTCTGGCCGGCGCTGCGGGTCTGTTGTTGGGGCAAGCGATTCTCTTGCCGGGGCGTTACCGTCGCCTGAGCGCACTCAAAGGCAATGGCGCCTTGGCAGCACAACTGATGTTTGGCATTGTTCCCCTCTTGGTGATTGCCGGTATTATCGAGGGCTTTTGGTCGCCCAATCCGCTAATTCCCAACAGCGTTAAATATCTTTCTGGCTTAGGGTTATTTGCGGCTTTAGTGCTCTATTTGGCTTGGCCGCTAGAGCGATCGCCCACGGGTGAGGGAAAATAGAAGGATGCTTTATTGACGTTTAGGCCGATCGCGAGAACACTATGGCAGAAAACTGGCGCAGTCGCATCATTACAGAAGGCGTTCAACGCACCCCCAACCGAGCCATGCTGCGAGCCGTGGGCTTTGGCGATGAGGATTTCAACAAGCCGATTGTTGGGGTGGCCAGTGCCCACAGTACGATTACCCCCTGCAATATGGGGATTGCTGCCCTTGCCAGTCGTGCCGAAGCAGGCATTCGGGCAGCGGGGGGAATGCCGCAGTTGTTTGGCACAATTACGGTCAGCGATGGTATTTCCATGGGCACGGAGGGGATGAAATACTCTCTCGTCTCGCGGGATGTGATTGCTGATTCGATTGAGACCGCCTGTAATGCCCAAAGTATGGATGGGGTGCTGGCGATCGGTGGCTGCGACAAAAACATGCCCGGCGCGATGATTGCCATGGCACGGATGAACATTCCCGCCATTTTTGTCTATGGGGGCACGATTAAGCCCGGTCATTGGCAGGGTCAAGACCTGACGGTGGTTAGCGCCTTTGAAGCGGTGGGTCAGTTTAGTGCCGGCAAAATGGATGAGGCGACGCTCCATGCCATCGAGCACCATGCTTGTCCGGGGGCGGGTTCCTGCGGCGGTATGTTCACGGCCAACACAATGTCCTCAGCCTTTGAAGCCATGGGCATGAGCCTAATGTACTCGTCAACAATGACAGCGGAGGATGCTGAAAAAGCCGACAATACAGAGTTGGCGGGCAAGGTGCTGGTGGAGGCGATTCGTAAGAATATTCGACCCCGTGATATTATCACCCGCAAATCCATTGAAAATGCCCTCAGTGTGATTATGGCGATCGGTGGCTCGACAAATGCCGTGCTGCACTTTCTGGCGATCGCCCACAGTGCCGAGGTTCCCCTCACCATTGATGACTTTGAAACCATTCGCCAGCGGGTGCCCGTCCTCTGCGATCTCAAGCCCTCGGGTAAATACGTGACTGCGGATCTACATCGGGCAGGGGGCATTCCCCAAGTAATGAAAATGCTCCTCAATGCTGGCCTACTCCACGGGGATTGCCTCACGATTACGGGGGAAACCATTGCCGAGCGGCTGCGGGATGTGCCCGATACCCCCGACCCCAACCAAGAGGTGATTCGTCCGTTTGACAAGCCTCTCTACGCCACCGGCCACCTGACCATTCTCAAAGGGAATTTAGCCACTGAGGGCGCTGTCGCCAAAATCTCTGGGGTAAAAAATCCGCAGATTACCGGTCCGGCGCGGGTCTTTGACTCTGAGGAGGCCTGTTTAGAGGCCATTTTGGCCGGTAAGATCAACCGCGGCGATGTCATTGTCATTCGCTATGAAGGCCCTGTGGGTGGTCCGGGGATGCGAGAAATGCTGGCTCCCACCTCTGCCATTATTGGTGCCGGTTTAGGGGATAGTGTTGGCCTCATTACCGATGGTCGCTTCTCTGGTGGAACCTATGGCATGGTCGTGGGTCACGTTGCCCCAGAGGCGGCAGTGGGTGGCACGATCGCCCTTGTGGAAGAAGGAGACTCGATCACGATTGATGCCCATCGGCGGCTGCTGCAACTGAATGTCAGTGAGGAAGAACTGGCAGCGCGGCGGTCTAAATGGCAGCCCCCGGCACCTCGCTATACCCGTGGGGTATTGGCCAAGTATGCCAAACTCGTGTCTTCTAGTAGTCTGGGGGCAGTGACTGATCGCTTTGTTTAGAGGTGGCTAATTCCTGCAAAAAGGCCTCGATACCGGCGCGATCGCTCGTTTGGCGCGGATAGACCAGAGCAGGGCGTTGCAGGGTAATCAGCTTCACCCCCAGCTCACGGGCAAGGGTCTGCTTGATCTGCTCACTCTCGGTACCCGAGGCCTTGGTCACCACCGTTGTAATCTGCCACTGTTGCCAGAGGGCACGCTCTAACTCTCGCGATACGGGGGGGAAAATGGCAATTAAGCGCTGGCGATCGAACCCCGCCGCCAAGGCAGCCTCCAGTGCGCTTGTTGTGGGCAAAATCCGTGCAAAGAGGGTAGCCTGACGCTGGAGGGGCGCAAAAGCTGCCAAATGTTTGACTCCTAGGGTCAGCAACACCCGCTCACCCATGAGGAGATCCCCTTGCAGCAGTGTTGGCAAATCAGTATAGATGCCAAGAGCTGGCGGAAATGCTGGGCGTTCAAAGCGCAGGTAGGGCAAGCCAAATTCTTGGCTGATGGCAATGGCAAGGGCAGAGATTGCCACCGCAAAGGGATGGGACGCATCCACCACGGCTTGAATCGAATGTTGCTCGATAAACTCACGGGCACGCTCAGGGGTCAAGCGCTCGATATGGCAACTCAACAACGGATGCGCGTCATAAAGATGGCAGGCCGCCGCTGTGGTCACGCTCACCCAGCAGGGAAACCCTTGGCAGACAATTAATTGGGCAATCCAGCGACTCTCTTGGGTGCCGCCAATCAGCCAAATCGCTCCAGTCACCTAGCCCAGCAACGCTCGGCGAAAGTTTTCTCGATAGGACTTATTCATCAGTAGCGGTAGCCACAGCACGCTGAGAACAAAGCGCGATTGTGTGTAGTAGGTGCGGTGAAACCCTTGCCAAAAGCGCAGCGCAATCAAGAAGTAGAGAACAATTGCACCCAGACCGAGGAGTTCCATAAAGACGTTAGTGGATCTGAACTACCACTTCCACATTACTGGATTCTCCGGATCAAGGGTAGCAATGACCGGCCGGCTAATTTCATCGAGCATGGCCAAAATGGACTTATCTAACTGAAGGTCAGCCGCTTTGATATTTTCTAGCACTTGTTCCGGATGGCGGGCACCAACAATGGCACAGCTTTGCGGTTGATGCAGTAGCCAAGCCAACGCCAAATTCCCGACACTGCTGCCCAAGCTCTGGGCAATCGGTTTCATCAACTCAATCGCTTCAAGGGCACGGTCGTAGGTTTCTCCCTGAAAGAGCTGGTTTTTAGCACGGTTATCCTCAGGGTCAAACTGGTGGCCGGGACCAAAGCGACCCGTGAGCAACCCTTGGGCGAGAGAGGAGTAGGCCAAAACGGTAATCTCATGCTCAATACAGAAGGGGATGAGTTCTGTTTCTGCCCAGCGCCAAAAGAGGGAATAGGGGGGCTGGACACTCTCAATGCGTCCGTACTGCATCGCCTCCGCCAGTTGAGCACGGGAAAAGTTGGAGACCCCAATGGCACGGATTTTGCCCGCCACTTGCAACTCCACCATGGCTTGCATGGTTTCCTCGATGGGCACGATTTCTGAGCCAAAGGAGCCGGCAGGCCAGTGAATTTGGTAGAGGTCAATGTAATCAGTGTTCAGGTTGCGCAGCGATCGCTCGCAGGCGGCAATGACCTCCTTGTAGCGCAAGTGGTTAGCAAACACCTTTGTTGCATAGACACAGCGATCGCGCAAATCACCGACCGCTGCGGCCACAATCCGCTCTGAATGCCCATCGCCATAGACCTCAGCCGTATCAATGGTAGTCATCCCTGCTTCCACAGCCGTGCGGATCGTGCGAATGGACATCTCATCTTCTATACCGACCCACCAACGCTTGCCCGCTTGCCACGTGCCAAGAATGAGTGGCGTAATTTGGATATCTGTACGACCAAGGGGACGAGTTTGCATACAATCCTTCTCTTAAAGGAACAGCTAGGGGGGATGGTGGGAGACTGCACAATGGGTTTGACGATGACGTGATTGCGCTCTTGGTGCTTGGCTTCATAAAGCGCCTAATCCGCTGCATTAAACAGCTCTAAGGGGGAATCATTTCCCCGCGGAATCAGTAAGGCCACCCCAAAGCTCAGTCTCCCACAGCAACCCGCTGAAGAATATTCATGGACAATGTATCTCGCTTGAATCGCCTCCTGCAACTGCCACGCCACCAACTCCGCACCACCAATGTCTGTAAATGTCAATTTTTGTGACAAACCAAGAAGAGTACTGTCGTGCTGCCATAGATTTTAATGCGTTGCTGCTGCCAGCCGATCGCCAAGATCGCCTCTAAATCTGGTGGATTTTTTGTGCGACACTCAACAGCAATTTCTCCCTCAGGGCTAAGACACTTTTGCTGCCAAATTAACTGGAGAACGGGTAGATATAAGTCACTATTATAGGGAGGATCAAAGTAGATGAAGTCAAACTGAGGCACAGGGACTTGGGTCAATTTCTGGCGCACATCTCCCCGCAAAACTAAAGTGTGCTGATGGGGCTGGGCAAGGGTTGACCAGTTTTGGCGGATGACTTGACAGGCTTGGGGAGACTGTTCGATCGCCACCACCCACTGGGCACCCCGCAGCAGGGCTTCTGCTCCCATGGCACCGGTACCAGCACACAAATCCAGCCAGCAACATCCTTGGAGGCGACCTTGCCAAATATTGAAAATGGCTTGGCGAACTTTGGCACGGGTGGGACGGGTACTGTGACCGGAAAGGGTTTTGAGCGATCGCTGGCCAGAAATTCGCAGAGGCATACGCTTAAGGTAACGGCTTTCGCCCAAAATAAAAAGCCCCGGGAGTCTTGCCGTGTTTCGACCCCAGGACTTTTGTTTGCGAATCACTCCTCACTACCTACAAGATACTCTGAGTCCTTGGGAACTCCTGTAGCGACACATGACACTTTCTGAAGCGGCACCCTTTTGGCTTTAGGCTGCGGGCGTTGACTGCATTGTCGTGGTTCCTTTGGTTTGGGCAAGCCTGCCAATTTCCTGATCAATAAAGAAGAGTCCTTGCCCCTCCGTGCCAATCAGTTCAATCTTGTCAAGGATACTCTTGAACAAAAACTCTTCTTGGTGCTGCTCGGCCACATACCACTGCAAAAATTGCAACGTCGCATAGTCAGGCTCCGTATCCGCTAACTGCACTAACTCATTAATTTTGTGAGTTACAAACTGTTCATGCTCATAAACTTTACTGAACATCTCCCGCAGGGACTGAAATGTGTGTGGGGGAGCTTCCATACCGCCTAGGATTGCCAAGGCACCGGTTTCATGCATGTAGTTCAAAAGCCGCCGCATGTGTGCCATTTCTTCATCAGCATGTTGACTGAGGAACGCCGCACAACCCTCAAGGGCTTTGTGGGCACACCAGGAACTCATCTGCAAGTAGAGATGTGCTGAATAAATCTCAAGGTTGATTTGCTCATTGAGCCGGTTGGTCATTGCTTGGGATAGCATTGTTGATTCTCCATTCGTAAAGTTCAAGAGGGTAAAAACCACACTGATGACAGCCGCCACAGTGGCTAGGGATGATTTTTTTCACCCGTCCTTTGCGGATGAGTTGGCTAAGGATCAGTTCAATCATCGCTGGCGGTACCTGAAAATGGGCAACCAATTCTTCCAAGGAAACCACGTGGTGCTTCTGAATATAGTCCTGCAGTTGCAAGAGCATAATTATGTCCCCTGTGGCGAGGAAAACCGCTGGCGATCGCCCCAATATTTCAAGGCCATGATTACCATCCCCATCACTGCCCCTAGAGCCAGTAACCAAATTAGCGAGAACATCGGATGCGCCGCAAAGGTCATGAGTTGGTAGTAAGCAGTGGCGACCCAGTAGGCCAATCCCGTTGTCCAAGCCGCTACAAAGATAGTCCAGCCCAAATTGGTTTCTCGATAGACGGCGGCAGTGGCCGATACACAGGGAAAGTAGAGCAAAACAAAGAGCAGGAAGGCGATCGCTGCCGTTGTCGTGCCAAACCGTTGTGCCATCTGGCCAAATGTTGTGTAGTGCACGCTCTGAAGTTCAGCTGCGGCTTCGGGGTTATCTGCCTCTTGCAACACATGGAACCCTAAAGGATCAAGCACCCGTTGCCCCAGCTCACTGAGATTTTTGGGAATGCTGAGCACCGCTTCCTTTAATCCCCCCCAAACTGAAAAGGGTTCTTCTGGTCTATCTCCAGCTTCAGTGCTTTGGGCTTCTTGGCGAGCTAACTCTGTATAGAGGGCATCCATCGTTCCCACCATCACTTCCTTGGCAAAGATCCCCGTAAAGAGTCCTACGGTTGCTGGCCAGTTGTCGGACTGAATCCCCATTGGCGAGAAAATCGGCGTAATTTGGCGACTAAAGGCGCTCAAAATTGATTGAGTACTATCCTTTTGGCCAAAGCGACCATCGGTGCCGACAGAGTTGAGCAGTCCGAGAATGACCACAAGGACGACAATCATCTTGCCCGCTCGACTAATAAAGGTTTTTAGCCGCTCCCAAGCCCGCAGGAGTACCCCTCTGAAGGTGGGTAAACGGTAGGGGGGCAATTCCATTACAAACGGAGCAATCTCTCCTTGAAAGAGGGTGCGCTTCAGCAAGAATCCCGTGAAGATGGCTGTGGCAATTCCCACCATATAAAGCAAAAACACGATATTTTGGCCGCTGCGGGGGAAGAAAGCAGCAACAAACAGGGCATAGACCGGTAGGCGGGCACCACAGGACATAAAGGGATTCATCAAAATCGTCATCAGGCGATCGCGCCGATTCTCGAGTGTGCGGGTGGCCATAATGCCGGGGATATTGCAGCCAAAGGAAACCATCATCGGTACAAAGGACTTACCGGGTAAGCCCAGCCAGCGCATCAACCGATCCATGACAAAGGCTGCCCGTGCTAAATAACCAGAGTCTTCAAGAAGTGTGAGAAAAATAAAGAGCAAGCCAATTTGAGGAATAAATGTTGCCGTTGTTTGGATACCGCCCCCCACTCCCTCTGCCAGAAGACCAATGAGCCAACCGGGGGCATTAAATGTTTCCAGCACTTGGGTCGGCCAACCCACGACCAGCGTTCCGACACCAATATCAAAAAAGTCAATAAAGGCACCCCCCACGTTAATTGAGATGAGAAATATCAAGTACATGACGGCCAAGAAAATGGGAATTCCCAACCAGCGGTTGAGTGCAATGCGGTCAATGCGATCAGAGACTGTTGTTGTCAGGCGATCGCCCTGTTCCAGAACCTCAGCCATTAGGTGCTGAATCCAGCAATAGCGACTATCGGCAATCACAAGGTCTATGTCTTCTCCTAGGGTCTGGTGAATCCGCTCTCGCCATTGGCGCAGTGGTGCTACAACATCATTGGGAACTGATTCAATATATTGCAGCCAAGCCAAGGCCTGTGCCCGATTTTTGAGGCCTTGAGTCAGCAAATCAGCAATAGCCTCTTCAATCACAGGGGGTTGGGGCACACTAACGCTAGAAACAGGTGGTGCTGCCAAGGCAGTGCGAATAGTTTGCCGCAGTTGAGCAAAATGCTGTTGTTGTTTGGCACAAAAAGGCAGCACCGGTAGACCTAAGCGCTGGCTCAAGGCTGGGATATCCATCTTGATTTTGGTGGCACGAGCCACATCCATCATGTTGAGGACAAGGATGAGGGGGACTCCTAGATCAAGCAATTGTGATGTGAGGTAAAAATTGCGCTCTAAGTTAGCGGCATCCAGAATATTCACTACCAAGTCATATTCCCCCGCCAATAGAAACTTGCGGGCAATCTGCTCGTCTAAGCCAGTGCTATCCTCAGCATCGAGGGCATAGACCCCCGGTAGATCCACAACTTGGACAGTGATGTCGCGATCCCGATAGCGGCCTTCCTTGCGCTCAACAGTAACTCCTGGCCAGTTCCCTACCCGCTGATTTGCCCCCGTAAGACCATTGAAAATTGTTGTTTTGCCACAATTTGGGTTACCAATTAACGCAATTGTTGCTGCCATGTCACACTCCTTTGCTAGAGCAGATGGACTTTGAGGGCATCAGCTTCATCCTTACGCAAGCTCAAATGAAAGCCTCGCACCTTAATATCTGTGGGATCACCCAAGGGGGCATGGCGGACAACCTCAACTTCGGTGCCGGGGGTTAAACCCATGGCTAATAATTTGCGTTTGTAACTGGGGGTGGTAGGGGCATAGCCGATAATGCGCAGGCGAGCACCAAGGGGGGCACTGCGTAGGTTTACAGCTGCCAATTCCAGCTCTTTGAGCAAGATGTTTTGGGCTAGCTCGTGGTTCACACAAAACCGCTTTGAGTCAAGAGCCACCATGACTGCCCCGCGATCGCCCCGATGTAAGATGCTAATTATCGCCCCCGGTGCCAGACCCATCCCCAACAGTTGCTGGGTATTGCTGCACATTAACTTCACAATGCAGTAGCGATCGCCCACCTTAGCTTCAGCAAGGGAAATCAGATTAGACATGCCTCGTCTCCATCGCTGTCTTCGAGAATGGGGGTCGGCGATATAGGTAAAGGGTGGCCACAAAGGTGATGACATATTGCATTTAATGATTTTTTGAAAGCTAGTTATTGCATATAATTCTCAATTTATAGCACAGCTTTGCAGTGGCACCGTGACTTTAGCAAGTCTTAACCTATCTCCAATCATCCTAAGAGCTGAGCCTATTTGAAAGTTTTGGTGTGAATTTTGTCTTAAGTGAGATATTGAGACTTGCAATAAGTCTTTTATTAAGATATTTAATCTCATAAGAGATTTTACAAAGAGCGTTTTTTATGGATGCGCAAAGCTCCTGCAAGTCACGGCGATCAAATCCGCTCAAAACGACGAAAGTCCCTATGGGTTTAGAAATCACCCTTGCTCATAAAGGCAGCTTGAAAATTTGCCTAAGTTTTGTCGTTAGCCAAGTTTTGATGCTGTTTTTCTACGATTGGGTCATCTCCGCCTCGATAAAACAAATAAACAGGCCAGCGAGGTCAGAGCTTGTGATGTCCAAGTAGCGTTTGAACTCATTGGGTTTTTCAGGTCAGTGGGGTAAGGTGTCATCCCCCGTTCCCAGCGCTTTGGCAGCAACGATTAAATCGTAGTAATCGGTGTACCACACCTGCGGATCGTCCATGTCGGGAAAAAGCCGAGCGTTGCCAATCAGGTAAAGAAGAGCGACTAGGATCGTTTTTCTGGTGCGGTAGAGCTGTCTCGGCGGGCAATGTTCTGCTGTGAGCAGATGAACAAGACGAATCAGGGCAAACACGCGACTTAAGGTGATCTCGAAATCTGACCGTACTTGAGAGGGGGATGTTCTTCTCCTTAAGGTTTACAGTTGCCATCCCCAGAGACAAGCGTTGCTATTAAACCCTTGGAAAACGGCTCTACCTGACTGGTTCTGTTTGACCGATTGTGGGTGCCGCAATAGAGCAGATTTTTCAAACTCCCTTTTGAAGAGGGTTTTCACTGCCATAGTTTGAACTATGGACTAAAACTGGACTAAATTTCCTAGGTTGTGCCAACCGCTCCATCGCCATTGAGGAAAACCCCAGCAAGTGTTATCTTAGATAAGTTATCGGGATGTAGCGCAGCTTGGTAGCGCACTTCGTTCGGGACGAAGGGGTCGCAGGTTCAAATCCTGTCATCCCGATTGGTTAGCCTTCAACTGTTAAGATAGGTAATACATACCCTAGGATTGTGTTGTGCTATGACCTCGGCTGCATCCTCAGTTGCCCGTTCTGACTTAGCAGAATTGCGTCGTCTCAAGTCTCTCTTGCCACCAGAGCTGCAAAGCTGGGTGACGATCGAACCGGCCAGTGGGGTGAATCCTCCCCTCATTACCTGCGAAGAAATTGGCAAAGATGAGGTGGAGATTCAAATTGATTTAGCCCGTTGGGATCAATTGGCCAAGGATCAGCGCAATCTCCTCTTTTGGCATGAGGTCGCCCGCATTCAAAATGACACGATTCCCCGCGATGGCTGGGAGATGGCAGCACTAGCGATTGGTTTAGGGGGTGCTGTGGGAGAACTCTGGGTGCAGGATGGCCTGTTGCTGCTGCTTGCCCTTGGGCTGTGTGGCTTTTCGGGCTGGCGGCTCTACCAGCGCAATAATGGTGAAAAGGTTCTCAAGGAAGCCATTGCTGCTGATGAGCGGGCGATCGCCCTTGCGACTCGTTTTGGCTATGAACTCCCTAACGCCTACAAAAGCCTTGGCAGTGCCCTCAAGCTCCTAATTGAGCAAGCCCCCAATCGCCGCCAACGCAAACGCTATGAGATGCGTCTGCAAGCCCTGAAAAAGAGTGCGGCCAAAGCCAAAGCCCGCATGCAGGCCATGCAAAACGACACTCCAGCAGAATCTTAATCATGGCTCGGCCAAAACGCCAACTGCTGCTGCCAACCCTCATTCTCCTATGGACAGTGGCCAGTCTAGGGTTTATGGCGCAGTGGGATTTACATCCTGTCCTGCGGTACTATGGCTGGGTCTTCACGGCGCAAGTTGCCTTTTTGATTTTCTTTGCGCCAGCGATCGCCCGACAGCTCAGGGGTACCAAACGTTCCCAAAAAAATGAAAGCCTGCCTTGAATTCATAAAAAACCCTCGATCGCTCTGACCGAGGGCAGCACCTATGGCTCAAGAGGGGAACTATTGCAATTAATTTTCAAGAGCTGGATTGAGAAAAGTCTCCAATTGTTTGAAATTGAATCCCATGGCGCGCAGGGCATGCCAAAGGTGACCCTGTAGGAAGAAAAAGGCAAGGAAGAAGTGGGCATTGGCCAACCAAGCCCGCGGGGTATGCTGCCCAAGGGGTAAATCAATGGTGTCCGCAAAGTAGGGAGCAATTCCCAGTTTCACTTCTAGGGGTGGTCCGTAAAACTCTACGGGATAGGCGAGGGTATTCACCGCACAAAAATAGGCCGCCACAAATCCCGCGAGGGCAATGCCGCCAAGGGAGTAGGAAAGGATAGCTTCAGCATTAAACATCAGCACTTTCCGTGCCCAATTCAGCGGCGGCACAAGAATATGCCAAATGCCACCCGCAATGAGCAAGAGGGCAACATAGATATGCCCGCCCACGAGATCTTCCAAATTGTTAATACTGGCGAAGTGGGTTTGATAGCCATAGATGACAAAGGGATCCAAGGTGGGCTGGGTGACAAGGCGTACCGTCTGCAAATTGGCATCGTACAACCCGCCCCAGATGGTTGCTTTGAGCACTAATAGCAAGGCACCAAACCCTAAAAAGAGCAAATGATGCCCCAAAATAATCCCCAGTTGTTTCGGATCGTCCCAGCGGAAATGGAAGCGCCGCGCCCGCCCTGTGGCGGTACTGAGATCGTGAGGGGCACGAAAGGTATGAAAGAGGGCACCCGCACCCAGCACGGCTGAGGAAATGAGATGCACGGCGCCAATGACAAAGTAGGGGTACAGATCCACAACTTTACCGCCCTCGCCAATGCCAAACCCTAAGGTCGCTAAATGGGGCAGCAAAATCAAGCCCTGTTCCCCCATGGGTAGATCGGGTTTGTATTGGGAAATTTCGTAGAGCGTAAAGGCACCCGCCCAAAAGACAGTTAGCGCTGCTTGCGCCACATGGGCAGCAATAAATAGACCCGACAGGTTCACGAATCGGGCATTGCCTGCCCACCAGTCGTACTTGACATTGGCTTGGCCATAGGTTTGTAAACCTGCACCTGTTGGTGGTGGTGTAGTCACAGAGGTTGGGGATTCACTGGCGATCGCCATACATTCCTCCTTCGATAAACGCATAATATCGACGCTGAACTTATTGAGGATAAATCTCAATAAAGCCTAGGCCTACTATAGCACCACTATTGAGAATTTTTAGCATCTGGCAAGGATAAAATGTAAAGATATGTAACTCCCCTCCAGCGGCAATCTGTATCTCCGAGAACTTGAGCAAGATCAAGCCAAGGCAGTAGGGTAATAGCAATAGGCTGTTGGCAAGCAAGTATGGCCATTTTGCTTTATCACGACGACGTGGCAACGGCAGCAACGTTGGTCTCCATCTTGACCACTGCGGATCATCGGGTGGATGTCGTTGCCCGCTCTGAAGACCTCTGGGGACTATTGGCCAGTAGTCGCTATCACCTATTGATTGTGGATGAGTCCCATTTAGACACGGCAGTTGAGGCCTTTTGCCAGCAGGTGCGCGATCGCGGGTTTCAAGAGCCAATTTTGATTCTTACCCGCAAGGATTGGCCAACCCAGCCAGAAACCCAAGTGATTTATTACCACTATCCCTGCTCCCCAGCAGCGCTCCTTGAAATCGTCCAGCAGCTCCTCAGCGCGATCGCCACCTCCAAGCCTGACAATCATAACGACTCAGGCCTGCCCCTTGTCCTGCACATTGACAACGACGCCGAGTTAATTCGCTCCCTTGAGGAGCACTCCGTTGATGGTGGGTTCCGCTACGTCGCAATGGATAGCTGGCCGCTGGTCAACACCTTACTTGAGGAATGCTGGCCCAATGCTGTCATTCTCAATCCTGAAGTGATGCCTGATGAGGTAACCACCCGCGAGTTCTTGCAGCAGTTGCGGCAACATCGTCCCCCCATCCCCGCCCTAGTATTTACTGCCCGTGACACCTGGCGCGATCGCCTCGCCGCCATTCGCCTTGGCTCACGGATCACCTTGAGTAAGCCTGTTGATCTTGAGCGACTCTTGCAGACTCTCGAACAGTTACTGCAACCTCAAGAAATGACCTCCGCTAGTATCCTGACCGTGGATGATGACGCCGTCACCCTAGCCATCTTGAAACGGCTCTTGGAACCCTGGGGAATGAGTGTCACCTCCCTTCAGGATCCCGATCAATTTTGGGATGTCCTAGAGGCCACCAACCCCGAATTGGTTATTCTCGATGTCCAAATGCCCGGCATTAACGGCCTAGAACTCTGCCAAGTGGTGCGCAATGATCCCCACTGGAACCAGCTGCCAATTCTTTTTCTTACCGCAACCACTGATCCAGCCCTTGTCACCCAACTCTTTGCCGCTGGCGCCGATGATTTTGTTAGCAAGCCAATTGTCGGCCCTGAGCTAATGACGCGGATCATCAATCGCCTAGAGCGTACCCGCCTCCTGAAACGCTTGGCAGAGGTAGATCCCCTCACGGGATTGAGCAATCGTCGTAAAGCCACAGAAGAGATTGAACGCTTTTTGACCCTTGCCAACCGCCAACAGCAAACTCTTTGCATCGCCGTTTTGGATTTAGACCATTTCAAACGCATCAATGACACCTATGGTCACGACGTTGGCGATCAGGTATTGGTGACCACCGCTCGAATGTTGCGACAGTCCCTACGGATGGAAGATGTCGTGGCTCGCTGGGGTGGCGAAGAATTTTTAATTGCCCTCTATGATATTTCCCTTGATGTGGCCAAACACCGCCTTGCCATCTGTTTACAGCGATTGCGCAACCATACCTTCCACGCCCCCAACCATGACAGCTTCAAGGTGAGTTTTAGTGCCGGCATCAGTCAGTTTCCCACCCACGGGGAGACCTTACTACAACTGGTGAAGATAGCCGATGATGCCCTCTATGCCGCTAAGGCAGCGGGACGTTCTCAGATTGCCACGGCGCCAAAGGAGATGTCTCCAGAGCTGGCCAATGCTTCCCCCCAACAGGAATAAGCTATCCTATAGGAGCACCCTCATTCTTAGTAAGACTTGGCGTCAGCACCGTTAACTGCTCTGAATGTATGAACCTTGAGGCGTCCCCTGCGCAAAATGCCACGATTCTACTGGTAGATGACGACCCTAATCTTGTCCTCTTGGTCAAGGATTACCTTGAGATGCAGGGGTATCGTGTACTGACGGCAGCCCATGGCAACGAAGGTCTGGCAATTCTGCAGCAGCAGACGCCCGACTTAATTATTTGTGATGTGATGATGCCCCAGATGGATGGCTATAGCTTTGTCAGTGCAGTGCGACAACAAACACACCTCAGTTGGTTACCAGTGCTCTTTCTCTCGGCCAAGGGGCAAACCCACGATCGCATCAAAGGGTTGCAAACCGGCGGTGATGTTTACCTAGTCAAGCCCTTCGAACCGGATGAACTCCTCGCCCAAATCCAAGCCCTCCTCAAACAAACGGCTCGCCTGCGGGAAGCGCAACGACTGCAATCCCCTCCTGCGCCTACACCACCCCCCGGTGTCGAACTCACTCCCACAGAAACCCGAATTCTCCAATACGTTGCCCGCGGAATGTTGAATCGTGAAATTGCGGCAGAACTACATATCAGTCAGCGTACCGTAGAAAGCCATGTCAGCAATATTTTGGGTAAAACCGGCTGCCATAATCGCACTGAATTGGCTCGCTGGGCGATCGATTACCATTACGTGTAACATACTCTCGACGATCGCGGGGCTTCCCACCTAGTCGCTAAACCCATATCACCGCTGCATGTGCTCTGCCAATAGGGCTTGGGCGCGGGGTTTATAGAGCAGATAGAAGAGTGCCTCCATATAGCGCATCATGTCTTCGCGGTTTTCTTGGGAAGAGAAGTTCCAGAAGCCGTAGATCTTGGCAAGGGAAAGCAGGCGTGTACAGTGAATTTTCCAAGTGTAGGTGCTATAGACCCGCTGGATACCCGCTTTGGAAATTCGTTGCCACTGCTGCGGATCGCGATCGCAAGCCTCTATAAAGCGGCGGATAGTCTCCGCCATTTCTTCTAGGTGGGTTGGGTTGATATAAAAACCATTCACCCCATCTTGGATAATTTCCAGAGGGCCACCAAAGCGGGTACCAAAGGTGGGCAGACCACTGATCATGGCTTCCAAAATCGTCAGGCCAAAAGCTTCAAACAACGCCGGCTGGACAAAAATCCCTTGGCGATCGGCAATGATGCGGTAAACTTCCCCCGAATCTGCTTTCGGTAAACGAATCCCTAGCCAGCGAATCTTACCGTGGAGATTGTACTCGTGGATGATTTGATAGAGCTTCTCAATTTCGGCGATTTCCTCGCGATCGCTGGAGTCTTCGGTACGCAATTTCCCTGCCACCAAAATTAAATTACACCGCTCTTGCAGTTCTTTGCTGCGGCCAAAGGCTTCTGCCAGTCCTGTGAGGTTTTTAATCCGATCCAGCCGTGCCATCGAAAAGAGAGGGCGTTTGTTCGGATTTTCTAAGTAACCATAGATCTGCTGCGGATCCTCAAGGGTAAAGAGCAGTTCTTCCAACCGCTGGCGATCGCCCTCTAGCCGCTCCGTATAGTGGTAGTAGGGAAAGTAAACCTGTTCATTCACCCCCGGTGGCACCACATTAAATTTCGGGCTAAAGAGTTCAATGCCGTTCACCACATGGTACAGGTCAGGCATCGTAAAGGATTGATAGGACTCGTACTGGCCAATACTGTCGGGTGTGCCCACAATCTCTTGGTAGGTGCTGCTGATGATAAAGTTGGCAGCATTCATGGCAATCAGATCCGCCGTAAATTGCATTGAGAAGTGATATTTATCCTCTAAGTCCTGCCAGTAGAGGTTACTAAAGAGGTACTTGGATTTCTCGAGGGCATGGGCAATGTTGCATTGGGTCACCTTCATTCGCCGCGCCAGCAAAAAAGCCACCAAGTTGCCATCGGAATAGTTACCAATAATTAAATCGGGCACATGGCCAAATTCCGCCCGCAACTCCCGCTCCGCGTCAATGGCAAAGGTTTCCAAATAGGGCCAGATTTCAAAGCGAGAAATCCAGTTTTGGGTCACCTTGGGATTAAATTCGCGAAACGGCACCCGCAGGATCCAAGCGTTGTTGGTGCCGTAGATTTTCTCTAGGCGTTGGTTGCACAGCGTCCCTTCGGCATTGGGAATCAGGCGAGTCAGGACAATAATTTTAGGCCGTGCCTCCAGTACCCCCAGCCCGGCCAGTTCTAAATCCTCCCGCATTTGTTTTTCAAGGCTTTTCACTTGATCGAGGATATAGACCACCTGCCCGCCGGTGTCGGGTCGCCCCAGCACCCCCTCTTGGCCAAACCAGCCGTGGGGAGAAATGAGGGCAATGCGAAAGAGCATCGGAACCCGCGAGACAAAGGCCTCTAGCACTTGGTGATCGGGCGAATCCAAGAGTTGATCTAAAATTTCTAGGGTGTCGCGTACCCGTGCCGCCGTATTGCCCCAACCCGGTTCAAAGCCCAGATTTTGCAGTTCAAAGCGAAACTCACTGTAGGCCTCGTCGGAGGCGCGATCGCTCAAGGCCACAAGAGCTTGCTTCACCTGTTCTGAGAGGTGCTGAGGAGAGCGAATCCGCTCATTGATCAGAAGTTGATAGCCGTTGTAGCGGTGAATTTGCAAAAAGTTAAAGAGGTTCTGCTGCCACTGGCGCGGGTCTTGGAAAAGCTTGCTGGATAAATAGCGATTGAGAAATTCCACCCCCTTACCGATATTCTTGGCATCACGGATAATTGGCGAGTAGTCATAGAAGGGCTGGACATCAATTTCAAAAACATCCCCCTCATTGGGATGGTACCGATTGACTAGGCGATCGCGCAGATCCAGTAGCTCTGGAATTGTCATCGGCACGATCGTCAAATCCTCCACCAGCAGCCGACACACCTCCTGCTGCGCAATCCGTGGCCGAATAATCCAACACAGACTTTCGTTGTCAACAATGATCTCTTGGGTATAGAACACCAGCTTGCTGAGGCGGGATTCGAAGGGTGTGGGGACAGGGCGATCGAGGTCGCGACAGTAATCTGCAAAGGCGCCCAAAATATCATTGCGCAGGAGATAGCGTTTTTCCCCTAGTTGCAGGATGCGTGAAAATTGGCGCAGATCGGCACGTTCATCACTTTCAACAACGGATTTGAGGAGCACAGAGGTCATCGGCAAACTCACAACACGGCTTTTACCTGAGACAGCACAGCGGCTCAAGTCGTTTCTATTCTAGGGTTCTCCCTGAATGGGGTCAATTTTGCGCCAAGGATCGCCGGATTTGGCCATAGTTCCACAATCCAAACACTAACCACAGGCCTAACAGCCCGCCCGTGAGCGCCAGTACAGGCACCACCCCAAAATTACGGATCAGAATTGGTGCCGCCGCCGTAAATAACCCACCGCCGACAATCGGCTCAAAGAGAATCTGTTTGTAGGCAAAACTTTCCAAGGCGCCCGATTGGTTGTGGGGATCCACCATACGAATCAGCAATAGCCCAGTAGATGTCACCCCCATCGATTGCCCCATGTCGCCAATTCCCCGCTCAAACCAGAACATGGGCAAAATTCGCGGCGCTAAATAGAGCATGACAAAGAGATTCCAAGCAATTCCCCCCACACTCAAGAGGAGAAAGGGAATGAGATTTTCACCAATGGCGGCTAAAGAGAGGGTGGCCAAGGCGGTAATAATCGTCACATCCAAGGCGACACCGCCAATACGGTTAATCAGTGGCCGGCTAATCAGGTACTGTTTGCGCCAACGGGTCAGGATGAGCTGCACAATAATGCCACCGATCAGCGCCAAGGGAAATAGGGGCACATAGGCCATGAGCTTTAAACCCGTTTGTCCCCAAGTGAGACGCTCTAGGAGTCGCAGCGCTTCAAGAATCACCCAGCCCACAATAATCGCCAAACCCACAAAACAGAAATTTAATGACAAAGGATCAATGAGTAACTCCCGCAGCAGTTGTCGCCGCCGTTGCCGTGTTTCTAGGTCATCGTGGGGATGAGGGTCGAGATTCTCCGCGGTTTCAGAGTCCACCAAGGGTTTGATCTGCAAGCGTCCTGTGCGCCGTGCCCAGTTGATCAGTGCCACTCCAAAAACCACCCCAGAGACTAAGCCCACAGTGGCCAAGCCCAAGGCCATATCAGCCCCAGCGGTAAAGTTTAACTCCCTAAAGGTATCGGCCATGCCGGCGGCAGTCCCATGCCCCCCCTCAAAGGTGATCTCAATCAGGGCACCAGCAATTGGATCCATGCCAAATACAGGAGTGAGAACAAGCAACGTCAGCAGCAGCCCCACCACGTATTGCCCCCAAGCCAAAATCTGACCAAAGGCGACCTGCGGTGAAGCTTTCTGCCAAATTTCCCGAGGGCTAGGGATGATCTCCCCTAGAAATAGACAGGCAAAAACTATGTTGATGAAAATACTGGGAGACTGTTTCCAAACTTCGCGGATGTCTTCGGCAAAAAGACCGTTCCCTAAACCGGAGTTGGGAGCAATTTGACTGGCGATCGCCCCAAGGACACTAGGGCCAAGAATGAGTCCCAAAACGCCCGCAATGACTGAACTGGGCATATAGAGCGATCGCATCAGTGCCCAACGCTGCCGCACAATTCGCCCCAACAGCAGCAAAACACCAATAAAAATAAACGCCCAGAAAACTGTAATCAGCCTAAACATCTGCCATGCCAACTCTGAAGATTGTCGTGATCATAGAGCCTGCAACCGTAGGACTCAACCCCTCACAAGTTCGTGGCTGCGCAACCAATCCAAAAGCAACGCATTGACGAGATCGGGCTGCTCATCGTGGGGGCAGTGACCGGTTTGATCTAGCTCCACCACTTGCATTCTTGGCTGTGCCTGTTGAAACCGTTGACTTAGCGCAGGCGGGATGAAGCGATCCTGTCGTCCCCAAATCAGCAATAGGGGTTGGGGCACGCTCTTGAGCATTGTCTTGGCACTCGGCCCAAAGTCCGTGCGGCTCATGGCGCGAATGATTTGCCCAAAGGCGCGATCGCTATCACGGTCATAGGCAGGGGTGAGCAGGATGTCCAGCAATTCATCATCCACACAGTTGGGGTTGGCGTAGGCCAATTGTGCCCAACGCTTGACAATGAAGGGACGGCGAATCGTGTAAAAAAGGGTGCGCAGCAGCCAAGGAGCCGTAAAAATCTGTTCAATTCCGCTCACAAGGGGAGCGATCGCCCTCGGAATCAACTCCTCGCGCACCGCTGGATCCGGCAGACTTAGCATCACCACCCCCGCCGTCATCTGCGGATAGCGATAAGCACAGGTCAGGGCAATCAACGCCCCAATGGAGTTGCCAACAATCACCGCTGGCTGCCCGACAATCTTTTGCCAAAAGGCATGAACCTGAGCCGCCCAAAACTCAGCCCCATAGGCCGCAATGGGCTTTTCTGCTGCCCCCAATCCTATTAAATCGAGAGCATAGGTCGGCTGATAGTCTCCCAAAACCCGAAGATTGTATCGCCAATGCCGTAGAGACGCCCCAAAGCCGTGGAGCAAAATCACTGGAGATCTCCCCTTCTTCTCATCTACAGCAGCAGGCCACCAAAAGCTATAGCGACTCTGCCATCCTCGCCAGCACCACTCCCGCTCGACGCCATAACGATAGGGGTCTACCAGTTGTCTCATGCACCTATTCGTCCAATAATGACTTCTATCTTAGTTATGAAGTTTTGCAACAGGTTCATCCAACCCCAAAAAGGAGTTCCACATTGAGTCCATCACCGACAGTACAGACAAAGGATGCGATCGCCCCCCACGGCGGTATCCTCGTCAATCGGATTCTCTCCTCCGAACAAAAACAGGCGTGGCTCGCCCGTGCCGATCAATTGCCCCGCATTACCCTTGATGAGCGCGCTGTCTCCGATTTAGAACTCATCGCCATTGGTGGCTTTAGTCCTCTGACGGGGTTTATGGGACAGGCCGACTACGAGCGGGTCGTTGAAGAAATGTACCTTGCCAATGGTTTGCCTTGGTCAATTCCCATTACCCTCTCTGTCAGTGCGGAGGTGGCTGCTCGCCTAGAAATTGGCCAAACCATTCGCCTCGATAACGCAGCGGGTCAGTTTTTGGGTATTCTCGAACTCACCGAAAAATATACCTATGACAAACGCCGTGAGGCGCGCTGTGTCTATCGCACTGAAGATGACAAACACCCCGGTGTCAAGGTGGTCTATGAACAGGGAGAAGTCAACCTTGCAGGCCCGATTTGGCTCCTAGAGCGGCATCCCCATCCCCAATTTCCCAACTACTGCATTGATCCGGTGGATTCCCGTGCCCTCTTCCGTGAAAAAGGTTGGCGCACCATTGTGGGGTTCCAGACCCGCAATCCGATCCACCGCGCCCACGAATATATCCAAAAATGTGCCCTTGAAATCGTCGATGGTCTCTTTTTGCATCCCCTCGTAGGTGCCACCAAGGAGGATGACATTCCCGCCGATGTGCGGATGCGCTGCTATGAAATCATGCTCGAGCACTACTTCCCCAAAGATCGGGTGATTCTGGCCATTAATCCGGCAGCGATGCGCTATGCAGGGCCACGGGAAGCGATTTTCCATGCCCTCGTCCGTAAGAACTACGGCTGTACCCATTTCATTGTTGGTCGCGATCACGCGGGTGTGGGGGACTACTACGGCACCTACGATGCCCAACATATCTTCGATGAATTTGATCCAGCAGCCTTGGGGATTATTCCCTTGAAATTTGAGCATGCCTTCTACTGCACCCGCACCCAGTCTATGGCCACCAGTAAAACCAGTCCCAGCAAACCCGAAGAGCGCATTCACCTCTCAGGGACAAAGGTACGGGAAATGCTGCGCCGGGGCGAATTGCCACCTCCAGAGTTTTCGCGTCCAGAAGTAGCAGCAGAACTGGCACGCGCCATGCGACAACCGCAACTCACGCCATAGCCTAAACATAAAACGAGGGGGTCAAGCTGATGGCAGCAAGACCCCTAACGAAGTTAGCAATGACGAAGTAACTCAACAACTAACGTGGACAAAACGTGGTTTTAGCTGGCGATCAAAACCCCCACTAGGCGATCTCAACCGATCAAGCTTGGAGCATGGACACTAGGTAATGGATTGCTGTCAACGTTGACGACCTTGGATACTAGGAGGTTACCTAGCTTTGCCTTAACTCCCATGGACGACAGGATGGGGACTTCGGCAGTAACCACACAAACGATAAGGCTGGATAAAGCGAGAGGACAACTATACAACGGTGAAGCTCAAAGGATTGGTTTTGATATTACTCGCAAGACAGGAGTGAGATTTATCTTGGAGTAACTTTGCTTTATCCCGAACTCAAGGACTGGGAGGCACAAGCCTTAAGTTCACTCTTATCGTTAACCTTTCTTTCTGTGCCTACTTTTAAGTTAGCATAGGCCTTTGGGAATGCTCAAATGTTAACGGGAAATTCAATATCTGAAATATTCCTTAACTGATTCTGAAATATGCCGTTAGATTCAGTGGTTGCAACCTTTTGGTGGTACCCTTAGCGCTGAGCGTTATTTCTAGGTTTTAACAGTTTGGGCGATCGCCCCAAGCTCATAAAAAACTGCACCAGCCCCATGATTGCCGCTATGGCGGAGCTGATGCGGAAGGAATACCAGTTATTTTTACCTGTAAAGTCTCTACAGGGATTCTGCTTGCGGAAGACAGTAACTAACTCTTACGGGAGGGTGTTCCCGTAAAGGGCTGTGCTCCTGTGGAAGGATAGTGATCGTTTCGAGGGGTGAAGATGCGCCCAAATGCCTCCATCAAAAAGACCATCATACTTTGCAGTTTCTCACGTAGTGCTTTTAACATAGGTCAACTCCTAAAGAAAGCGATTTAGGCTTCAGCCTTTGGCTTAATGATTGAACACCGCAGGAAAAACTTGAAACTTGCTCTACCGGAGCAACGGAATCGGACTTTGCCTCAAGATCATTAGGTACAGCCCTTTTCACATGAATGGAACACACTCAAAACAAGTAAGGCTCCTATAGAGGAGGTTCATTTCCCCTTATGCAGCCCGTACTTAGAAAAGGGCTGTAAAGGCTGTACTTTTAGTATAAAAAATCAGACCGGTTACCTGAGAGAGTTTGAGACAATTTTTTATATGCTGAATAAGAAAGTTATTCATTTGTGAAATTTTGCTCTGAATGAGATCACACCCATGACATTTATTTCCCCTCTTTCTGATCTTTCACTGCGGGCACAGGTGGCGCAGATGGTGGTTGTACGAGCCAGTGGCTACCTCTACGACAGCCAGATTCAGTATCCCGCTTGGGAGCCGCCCCAAAACACCTTAAAACACTGGATTAAAGACTGGGGAGTTGGTGGGGTGATTCTCTTGGGGGGCAGTGCCGTCGAAGTGGCAGAACGCTGTCGGCAACTCCAATCTTGGGCCACGATTCCACTATTACTAGCAGCGGATATTGAGGAGGGGGTTGGTCAACGCTTCAGTGGTGCCACACAATTTCCCCCGCCAGCAGCTTTAGGCGCCATTGCCCAAAAGAACCGAAAACGGGCGGTTGACCTTGCAAAGGAAATGGGGGCATACACCGCAGCCGAAGCTTTAGCCATTGGCTTGAATTGGGTTCTCGCCCCGGTGGTGGACGTGAATAATAATCCCGCAAACCCAGTGATTAATGTGCGCGCCTTTGGCGAGGAGCCAGACATTGTGAGTGCCCTTGCAACCGCGTTTATTCAAGGGGCACGGGCCTATCCAGTGCTCACAACGGCAAAGCATTTTCCCGGCCATGGGGATACAGCCACGGATTCGCATTTGGAACTGCCCGTGATTCCCCACGATCGCGATCGCCTGCAAGCTATTGAATGGCCGCCCTTTATTGCTGCCATTGCTGCCGGGGTGGATACCGTCATGAGCGCCCATGTCCACCTACCCGCCTTGGATGCCGAGCGACCCGCCACCCTGTCTCCCCCGATTCTCACGGGAATCCTGCGCCAAGAGATGGGGTTTAAGGGTCTAATTGTAACCGATGCCTTGGTCATGGGGGCGATCGCCAACACCTACGGTACCGCCGAAGCTGCCGTCAAAGCCGTAGAAGCAGGTGCCGATATTCTGCTCATGCCCTTGGATCCGCCGGCAGCCATTGAAGCGGTGGTTGCCGCCGTTGAGTCAGGGCGGATTCCTCCTGAGCGCATTCAGGCCGCTGTAGCCCGCATTCAAGCCGCGAAGGCTCGCCTTCAGCCTCTAGCATTACAGTTGGACTATTTCCAAACGACACCAGCCGTTGAGGTGGCCACCACCATTGCCCAAGACAGTCTCGAGCGGGCTGGCCAAGCCTTGCAACCTGTGCCCTTAGGGGTGAATTGTCTGATCGTGGATGATACTCTGCACGCTAGCTTTTTGAACCGTACTTGTCCCGCATTGACACTGCCCCCCACTTGGGGCTTTGACCAACGGGTGGTGATTGATCAGCAAACGCCCCTCACCATGATTGAGGGCTTCCCCAAGGCACCGACCTTAGTGCAGGTGTTTAGTCGTGGCAATCCCTTCCGCGGCAAAGCGGGTTTAAGTGCGCCAGCGATCGCCACCCTCGAACGACTGCAAGCCCAAAATCAACTGGCGGGTCTGGTGGTCTATGGCAGTCCCTACGCCTACCGCGAAATTGCCCAGCATCTGCACTCCGATGTGCCCCGCGTTTTTAGCTATGGGCACTACAGCATCGCCCAAGGTCTGGCCCTAGCGTCCTTGCTAAAGGTTTCCTGATCTTTTGCGAGGGAATCGATAGGGAACCCCTATACTCTCTGTACGTCCCTAGAGATACCCCCATAGAGCTTGGTCTTTCATCACCATGATTAAGTTTCCCACTGCGGTTGGCTTGGCAACGCTCTACACAGTCACCACAACGCTGGCGATCGCCCCCATGAGTTTCGCCGCCCCCCAGTCTTGGCTCGATCAACCGCCGCGCAACTGGAATCCCAACCTTCCTATCCTAGAGATTCCCCCACGGGGCAATCCTGATCCCAGTGAGTTGAACCGCTGTCGCAGCACCCTACGTTCTCCCCAATCCATGGCCGATCGCCTGATCCAACAGCGAGGCTGGTATCTCGTGGGCACCCCCATTCGCCATCAGAATGTGGAAATTATTCTTGGCAATAGTCGCTTTGATGGCATGTGTCGCCCGATGGGGTATCAGGCCTTTGTTTTTTCCGGAGGACGTTACTTGGGAACGCTATCGCCGAATCTCATGGATTCCCGCGCTGATGGCTCATTCCTAGGCGAGGTCAAGTTCCAAAACGATGGCACCTTCACCGCAGACTTTGCCCGCTACACGCCCAATGATCCCCTCTGTTGCCCCAGTCGCATCAGTACTGTCACCTATCGCCTCGAAGGGGGACTCCTACCCCTGCCGCGCTTGGTGCCTGTGGCGGTTTCCACACAAGCAACAGCAAATAACCCTCCCTCCCAACCCCCAGAACTGAGCCTCAGCGGTCAACGCTGGCGTCTCAGACGCATTGGCAATCAAGCCGTGCCAGTGGATACCGCCTTTATTGAGTTTGATAGTGCTAACCGCCGTGCCAATGGTTTTACGGGCTGTAATAGCTTTAATGGTGGCTACACCGCCAACGGCCCGCGGCTGCTTTTTGCCCCCTTAGCCACCACCCAACGCCTCTGCGGCCAAGAACCCCTTCAGAGTGTGGAAACCCAGATGCTACAGGGACTAAGTCGCACCAATCGCTACCGCGTTCAAGGAAATACGCTGCAACTCTTTGAGGGCAATCGCCTGCTATTAACCTTTGAAGCGGGTGCGACGGAAAGTCCCCTCAGTGGCCGCTGGCAACTGCAGCGCCTAGCCAATATGCCGATGCCACCGCGCAATCCCATGAATACGGCGTTTATTGAGTTTGATAGCAATGCCCAGCGAGCAACGGGCTTTAGTGGCTGCAATAACTTTAACGGTGGTTACAGCGTCAATGGCCAGCAATTGCGGTTTTCGGCAGTGGCGACAACGCGGCGCGCCTGTATTGGCCAACGGGCACAAAGGATGGAGATGTCGTTTTTACAGACCCTTGAGCAAACGAACCGCTACCGCATTGAGGGAAATACATTGACGTTCTATGATGGCGATCGCCCCCTTGCGATGTTTCAGCGAACACCCTAGGGAAGATCTGCAATCTTAGTGACTCTTCATGACCGAGAAACCTCGTCCCCGCAAAAAAAACCGACCGACCGCGACCCGCCCTCCTCACCCCCAGCGACGCACCCCAGCTCAACCAATTCGGAAAGCACCCCCACCCCCAACTGCCGAGGATGTCCCCGAACTCCTCTATGGTCGCCATGCCGTGCTCTCAGCCCTTGAAAGTGGCCGTCCCTGCAACCGTATTTGGGTGATTCCCTCGCTGCGCTATGATCCACGCTTTCATCAACGCTTGAATGAAGCTAAACAGCAAGGAGCGATCATTGATACTGTAACCCCCGAACGCCTCGATCAACTGTGCCAAGGGGGGCGCCATCAGGGGATTGCCCTTCAGGTGGCTGCCTATCACTACTGGTCTCTTGAGGATCTCTTGGCCAAGGCCGCAACCGTGAATCAACCCGTTCTTCTAGCGGCAGATGGCATTATGGATCCGCAAAATCTCGGTGCCATGATCCGCACCGCAGAAGCACTGGGCATGCAAGGAATGATTATTCCTCAACGGCGAGCCGTGGGCATTACTGCAACAGTGGCCAAAGCCGCCGCAGGGGCGCTGGAGTATTTACCGGTGGCACGGGTGATTAACCTCAATCAAGCCCTTGAAACCCTGAAGGCGGCGGGCTATTGGATCTATGGCCTCTCGGAACGTGGCGCGGTGCCCCTACCGAAAATTACCTTCGATCGCCCCACCGTCTTTGTCGTTGGCAGTGAAGGGGAAGGGATTAGCCTACAAACCCAAAAACACTGCGATGAGATTGTCGCTATTCCCCTAGCGGGGCGCACCAATAGCCTCAATGCATCAGTGGCAGTCGGTATTGCCCTCTACGAGATCAGTTGTCAGCGATCGCCCGCTTGGGATTTGACCCAAGCATCAGAGGCCTAGGAAACCGCTACCACAGACCGCAGGGCAAAAATTTTATTGAGAACCGCCTCGACCACCTTGTCGGGAGTGGAGGCACCGGACGTAATGCCAATGGTGATTGGGCGATCGGGCAGCCAGTTCTCGGTAACGGTGAGAGCGTGATGCAGCGGTTTGTGTTCAATGCGATTCCCCGGCCCAATGCGATCGGCAGAATCAATGTGGTAGGAAGGAATCCCATGTTCAATGGCAATTTCTTGAAGGTGGGTGGTATTCGAGGAGTTGTAGCCACCGATCACCACCATCAGATCTAAGGGTTCCTTGACCAAGTTCAGCATCGCATCTTGGCGTTCTTGGGTGGCATCGCAGATGGTATTGAAGCTCATGAAGTGCTCATTGAGGCGATCGGGACCATACTTTTGGATCATCGTGCGTTCAAAGAGTTTGCCAATTTGTTCGGTTTCCCCCTTGAGCATCGTTGTTTGATTGGCAATGCCGACCCGCACCAGATCGCGATCGGGGTCAAAGCCCGCAGAACAGGCCTTGGCAAACTTGGCCATGAAGGCCTCGCGATCGCCCCCTTTGAGGATGTAATCGCAGACATAGCGGGCTTCTTCGAGGTTGAGCACAATCAAATAGGTGCCCGCAAAGGAACTGGTGGCGATCGTTTCTTCGTGGTTGTACTTACCGTGAATGATCGAGGTGAAATTGACCTTTTTGTGCTTTTCAACACTGTGCCACACCTTCGACACCCACGGGCAAGTGGTATCGACAATCGTGCAGCCCCGCTCATTCAGCAGTTGCATTTCTTGGACACTGGCACCAAAAGCGGGCAAAATCACCACATCCCCTTGGCGCACCTCACTAAAGTCCTTTGCCCCATTGACCACCGGAATAAATTCCACGGCCATTTGCCGCAGGCGCTCATTCACCGAGGGATTGTGGATAATTTCATTCGTGATCCAGATGCGCTCGGTGGGAAAGTGGGTGCGGGTTTCATAGGCCAAGGCAACGGCACGTTCTACCCCCCAACAAAAGCCAAAGGCCTCCGCCAAGCGAATCGTTACATCTCCCTGTTGCCAGCGATAGCCATTGGCGCGGATTTGTTGAATCAGCGAACTTTGATACTCCCCTTGCAGCTGCTGGTTTACTTCCTCACCGTGACCAAAGCCTTTGCGGTGGTAGTTTTCGGAACTGTGTAGCGATCGCTTGAATGCGCGGGTATCCATTGGTTTTCCTCTGAAGCAATCTGTATGGTATTTTGACACACTCTATAGCGCAATCATGGGGCGAACTCCCCGTTGTGCCAACTCCTGTACCGTTTCTCGCGCCCAGCGATCGGCGGCCAAAATGTCCTCTAGGGTAGGGTTGTTAATGTTTTGGGCAGAGTAGCGATCGCAGGTCATCTCAATCAGGCGGGGAATCTCAAGGAACGAAATCGCCTCGGCAATAAAGAGCGCCACTGCCTGTTCATTGGCAGCATTCAGGACTGCCGGCATGGCTCCCCCAGCGCGACCCGCCGCATAGGCCAGCCCCATACAGGGATACTTTTGGTGATCCGGCGATCGAAAGGTTAAATCCCCCGCCTTCACCAGATCCAGTGCCGACCAATTCGTGGGAATTCGCTCTGGCCACGAGAGGGCATACAACAGCGGCAACCGCATATCTGGCCAGCCCAACTGCGCCAGCACGGAGGTATCCTGCAACTCAATCAGCGAGTGGATAATGCTTTGGGGATGGATCACAATCTCGATATTGTCGTAGTCCATGCCAAAGAGGTAGTGGGCTTCAATCACCTCTAGGCCTTTATTCATCAGGGTTGCCGAGTCCACAGTAATTTTGGGTCCCATTGACCAGTTGGGGTGTTTGAGGGCATCGGCCACCGTCACTTGCGAGAGTTTTTCCACCGGCCAATCACGAAAAGCGCCTCCGGAAGCAGTGAGAATAATTTTCCGCAGTCCTCCCTCGGGCACCCCCTGCAAACACTGAAAAATCGCCGAGTGCTCAGAATCAGCGGGCAAGAGCTTGACACCGTACTCCTGAAGCAGCGGCAAAACCACGGGCGCACCGGCAATCAGCGTTTCCTTATTGGCCAAGGCAATATCTTTACCCGCTTTAATGGCGGCGATCGTCGGCACCAGACCGGCACAACCAACAATGCCGGTGACCACAACATCGGCATCCCCATAGGCCGCTACCGTCGCAATACCGCATTCCCCCGCCACCAGTTGCGGTTTTTGGGGCAGATCGGCCAGTGCCGCCTCTAACTCTGGCAGTTGCTTGGCATCGGCAATACTGACAATCTCCGGCTGAAATTGGCGAATTTGCGGAATCAGTCGCTCCAAGTTGCGCCCGGCAGCAAGGCCAACAATACGAAAGCGATCGGGATATTGGGCAACAATGTCAAGGGTTTGGGTACCAATGGAGCCAGTGGAGCCAAGGAGGGTGAGTGCCTTCACAGTTTTTGGGGGAGGGTCAGTGGACACCTTAATATCTACCGCAGGAGGGGACACAAGGCAAACCCATACCTATTCCGTTGAGAATAGCAAGAGGCGTTTCTCTAGTCTTTCCCAGTCATGGTGTTACCCCTTTTCCAACTGGTGCAGCAACTAAATCATAAAAAGGCCGAATTTCTCAGCTATGACACCGCCCTAGCTCAGGTGCGACAGGCCTATCAACAGGCTCTCAAGACATGGCAGCAGCAAACCATTGCCGACATTACCGCTGCCATTGATCCGCAGATCCCAGATTGGGGGGCACGTCCTATTGAACCATGGCATCAGGGGTGGCGCATTCCCTTGGGGGTACAGTGGCCCCATCGTCAGGCGGCGCGGGAGTGGGCAATGACTCAACTCATGGATGTCACCACTGTGGCGGTGGATGGTTCCCAGATTGTGCCCAGTGAAGAGCTATTTTTGCCCGTGGGTGTGGTACAGGCGGGGTGGTTTCTCAATCCCCATCGGCGCGATCGCCCCTACGCCAAGGAAATTGTCCTTGAACTAATTACACCAGCGGAACTGCGCCAAGCGGAAGAACAGTTGCGACAGCCGCAAATTTATCGCTTCCACGAACGCTATATCCACCTGCGCCGCTTTGAACTGGAACTAAAAACCCTTCGGGAGCGCATGGCCGAGGTAACCGCACCCGCGTTGCTATTGTTTGATGGCTCCTTTGTGGCCACGTTTGCCGAGTCCTATGCCCCCGAGTGGCAGAGGCGATATGTGGCGGCACTGTGCCAAACCCTTGCCGCGAGCCGGCAACACCAGATTCCCTTGGTGGCCTATATTGATAGCTCTCAGGCACGGGATTTGGTGACCCTTTTAGGACATCTGGAGCAGCTGGCGCCGAGTCCCCACCTCTCGGATGCCCAACTGTTGAGCACGGTGTTGACCCAATGGGGCGATCGCTCCCCTGTGTTTATCTGCGATCGCGGCGGCATCCTTGAAAATTACGGTGCTTGGGCCAAGGGCATTGGCTTTTGCTACCTCAAGGCCCATCAAGGCTATCCCGTGCGCCTCGAACTCCCTCTCTGGCTCTACGAAGCGGGCTTACTGGATCAGGTGATTCGCTGGCTCTGCGGGGAGCTGATTACCGGTCAAGGCTATCCCTATGCCCTTGAAGCTGCCGATCAATTGGCCGTTCTCCAAGGGAGCGATCGCCAAGCCTTCCTCAAGCAATTGCAAGTCTGGGCAGAGGGCGTCGGCATGGAACTGCGCTTTAGTCGCAAATGGGTGAGTAAGCAGCAGCGGCGTTAGCTCTATTGGGACGAATTTTGCAGCGCCTTCAGTGCCTGTTCCAATTCCCCTTGCGACCTCGGCATCCAGTCTTTGCCCCGCAATCGCCGCAACATTTCTAGGGCTTCCTCACGGGTTTGACCAGTATTTTGTTGGTGCCGTTGCCAGAAGTCGTCCCACCAGCCGGGGGGTTCCTGCTTGCTGCCTGTGTATTCCGTGGGGCGCCCAGTGTCACCATCAATCACGAGGCTGCCGACATAATCGGCATTGCTATAGACCTTGGCAATTTGATCATGGATGTGGCGCATATCTTCGGCAGCAACAACGCCATTATCGGTGGCTTTATAAAATTGCACCGTGACGCGGATGGGGAAGCGGGGATCCCGCTCGATCGGCAGGTTATCAATTTCAGTGAAGGGGCCTTCCACCTTGCCATAACTAATGACTGCCGCCTCGACATTGGAGCGACCAGCGCTAGGTGCTGCCTCCATGAGGGCGGGGGCGGGCATCGAGAAAGGGGGCATAACCGATCGGGGCCGAGGGGCTTGCTTCAGGGGCACTTGGATCAGCATCACCATATTCATTCCTGCTGCCTCCGCTTGGGCAGAGGTGATCTCGCCACCGCCGCTTCTCACTCCAAAATCACTGGCGCGTTGTCCCACTAGGCTCGCCCGTTCGCCATTCTTATTGAAAAATAATCGCTGTCCCCACGTCCTGCCGGCTTCAAAGGCATCCCGCTTGTTGTCAATAACGGTGGCACTGGTACCTTGGCGCGTGACCAAAATGGCTAAGACGGCTGGGTTCTTTTCATAGCTTTGGTAGTTAAACAGCACAGGGTTAAAGGTGGCTTCCCCTTGGGAGGGAATGGGTAGGAAACAGGCTTGGGCACTGACGAGGACATGGCTATCGCGATCGGCCAAAAGGGAGCGACGATTTCCTGCCCACGATCGCGGGTTGTGGAGATACTTGCGGAAGTTACCAAGAAATTCCTTGAGGTTGACCCGTTGGAGTGGCTTGCCCTTTTCATTGCCCACAAGGATAAAGAAGCGCTCAAGGGGAATATCCGCTGTGCGATCGCTAAAATTGGGAAAGCGAATCACGGGCATCAGACTCAGTTCATAACCCTTGGTGCGTGGGTTGTACTGCTGAATTTGAATCGTCATGTCACTGATATTAGGGCCGACGGCAGAGTTGTGGTAGCGAGCGGTGTCCTCCCATGTGATGTCAAGAATGTTCAAACCATATTGCTCGGCAAGCCGCCGCGCTTCTGAGTTGTGGATCATACTGCGGGTGCGCTCAATGACTTGGCGATAGCGATCATAATCAGCCACAGAAACGCGCGGTGGCGGTTCAGGTTTAGAGAGTGGCGAGGGGTTTGATTCAATTCCCCAATTGGGTTGACCTTGGGCAGCGGACATAAAGTTTTCTCCTGGGGAGAGCAACTTCCCCGCTAAAAGGGTACCGAGAGCGAGTAAACCAATGAGGCCAAGGGAGAGTTTGAGGGGCACAGCCATAGTAGCGTTCTGAATCCTACCCTCTAGCCTAGTCAAGGAGACTGAAAATCCTGCCATGGTTTCACTTTTTGCAACAGGGTTTTAGGATCAAAAAGCATCCTTGCCCGCAAATTGCCTGTGTTATCCGCTGCTGAAATTCGCGATCGCGCCACCCACCTCAAATCAACACTTCCCCCCCATGTCCGCCTGATTGCCGTGAGTAAGTTTATGCCAGCGGCCGCGATTCGGGCTGCCTACGAAGTTGGCATTCGGGATTTTGGCGAAAGTCGCGTCCAGGAAGCAGCCAGCAAACGCGCTGAATTGGCTGACCTCACGGATATTACTTGGCATCTCATTGGCCACCTGCAAACCAATAAAGTGCGGCAGGCGCTGCAACTCTTTGACTGGATCCACACCGTTGACCGCTGGAAATTGGCCGAGCGCATCAATGCCATTCTTAGGGAAACCGACACTCCCAGTCCCCACTGTCTATTGCAGGTGAAGCTCCGCCCCGATCCCCAAAAACACGGCTGGGAAAGATCCGAACTGGAAGCAGCTCTGCCCCAACTCGATGCCCTCTCCCATCTGCGCTGCTGTGGCCTAATGACGATTCTGCCCTTGGGGTTGCCTCCCGCAGAACAATTGCAAGTCTTTCAGGAATTGCGGGCTTGGGGCGAGGAACTGCGTACAAAACCGTGGCAGCAGCTGCAGTGGCAGGAGTATTCCATGGGTATGACGCAGGACTATCCCCTTGCGGTACAGGCCGGGGCAACCATGGTGCGCATTGGCACGGCGATTTTTGGCGATCGCCAAGCAACGCTAGAAATTCACCACGAGTAATGTCCTTGGAAGGGGTTGGTTCGGGAATCATCGCCGGTGGCGGAAAGAGGGGACTGCCCGGCGACCAAAGTTCAACGCTATCGCAGTGCTGATCGTAGTACTCAGGATCAGTGGTGACCCGCACCGCTTGGGGTAGGCCGGGGGCAAGGTAGGCCACATCTTTGCTACCAAGGCCAATTTTGACGGTGACGCCCGGCGGCAGTAGGTGGGGTTGCTCAAGCAGCGATCGCAAGTCGGCCAAGGTATAGGCGGGTTCAGACTGGGGCGGTAGGCTCAAGTCCAAATCAGGGACGGGATCGAGATCAACCGTAGCCGTAGGCGAGGTGGCGGCCATGTCGGAATTCATGCCCGCGGGCGATCGCCAGTGCTTCCTCGGGTGCCAGCTTCCAGTTGGGCGAAAGCGGAATCACCCCCCCACAGTAGGGACACGTCATCGTTCGCGCCCAGAGGAAATTTGTTGGGATAGCATTTGGGTTGGGTTCGTTAGGAAAGTAAGGTAATAGTCTCTCTTCCCGTCGCTTGAGAAATTCATTTTTGAGGCGGTTAAATTCCTCTAAGAGAGCTTTGCCATATTTGGCAGGCCATTCGTAGGTGGCTTTTTGAACCAGAACAGCTACTCGTCGGGCAGAGTCAATTTTTCGTCTAGTTGCAACAGGATCGCAGCGCGAGGCCAACGAATTGATGGAGAGCGAGCGGGGAAGCGTCAGAAAAGAGAGAGTTGAGTCGCAGGACGGTATAGACACCAGAAAGACTTCATCGCGCCGATGCTGTTTTCAGGATATTTGAATGCGGTAGGGTTTGTGAGCTGGCTGAGTCAGTACTGTTTGCCGGCGTTAAAGAGACCTTCGTTGTTGATGATGGATAATGCACCGATTCATCCGAAAGGGGCGATTCAGGAAGCGGTCAAAGCGGCGGGTCACGAGGTGTTATTTTTACCGAAATACTCTCCTGATTTGAATGTGATTGAGCACGACTTCAGTGCGTTGAAGCGAGCGCGGATGTATGCAGGGTCAAACAGTTCGATTGATGAGGTGATGCGCAAGTATTGTGCTGGATGATATCTCATGCTTTATTGGAATAGCTATAGGTTCACTTCAATAATTTGCGGCCGATCCCCTGCTGTAGAAGTGGAAAAGTTGACGACAACCCCTACAGGAATTTTGAGGGTTTCCATATACTTCTTGACTTGCTTGACTTCCTTATCGCCAATGTTCTGAACAGCCTTGAGTTCAACGACTACAACCGCTTGGCCATGGTCACGCACAATGAGATCGGGAATGGCCTCCCCCACAAAATAACCGTGAAAGAAAATCGGTACCTTGCGTTGTTCTTCGTACTCAATTTGCCGTTCCCGCAGGGCAACCTCAAAAGCTTTTTGATAGATGGCTTCGCTGAAACCACTGCCTAATTCTTGGAAGATGTCTTGGGCAATCTCCTGAATAAGCTGGATCCAGTGTCTCATAGGGACGTAGCGTGCTGACGGTACCAAGCAATTGTACGTTCTAAGCCTTCTTTGAGGGGAATTTGGGCACGAAACCCAAAGGCCTCTTTTGCCTTAGTGGTATCTAGGCAGCGGCGGGGTTGACCATTGGGCTTATCGGTTTGCCATTCAATCTGGCCTTGAAAGTCCATCAGGTCGCAGATGAGTTCAACTAAATTCTTAATGGTGATTTCTTCACCCGTACCGAGGTTAATCGGATCAGGATGATCGTAGGCTTGGGTGGCCATGACAATCCCACGGGCAGCATCTTCAACATAGAGAAATTCGCGGCTAGGGCTGCCATCCCCCCACACGGGAATCACCCTCTCCCCCTGTTGCTGAGCAATGTAAACTTTGCGAATTAAAGCAGGAATCACATGGGAACTCAGGGGGTCAAAGTTATCCCCCGGCCCATAAAGATTCACGGGCAAGAGATAGATACCATTAAAGCCATACTGCTGCCGATAGGCTTGCAATTGCACGAGAAGGGCTTTTTTAGCAATGCCGTAGGGGGCATTGGTTTCTTCGGGGTAGCCGTTCCAAAGATCGCTTTCTTTGAAGGGAACAGGGGTAAATTTGGGATAGGCGCAAATCGTCCCCACACAGACGAATTTCTCGACTCCCGCGCGATAGGCACAATCAATGAGTTGTGCCCCCATCATCAGGTTGTCATAAAAAAGTTCAGCGGGCTTGACTTGATTGAGGCCAATTCCCCCCACATGGGCAGCAAGGTGAATGATAATATCTTGGTTTTGAACGACGGCTTGGCAAGCAGAGAGTTGGCGTAGGTCGTAGTCGCGCGATCGCACCACTGTGATTTGCTCAGGCACTGCCCCGGCGTTTTGCAACTGCGCCACCACTTGGCGTCCCAAAAATCCCGCCCCACCGGTGACAAGAATCCTTTTTTTACTGAGATCCATCACTAGTCTGCCTTACTGATAAACTGCCGCTGGGCAATGAGATCCAGCACGGTGTCGGAGGTGGTTTTGGGGGTTGTTCCTTGAATCCCCACCGCATGGAGATCCGCTTCCACCATCAACGCCACCAGTTCCGGAAAGGTAACCGAGGGCTGCCAGCCCAAAACGGTTTTGGCTTTGGTTGGATCCCCCAAGAGTAAATCCACCTCTGTGGGACGCAAATAACGGGGGTCAAATTCCACATAGTCCTGCCAGTTGAGACCGACATGACCAAAGGCGAGTTCTAAAAATTCCCGCACGGAGTGGGTTTCGCCTGTGGCCACCACATAGTCATCGGGTTGCTCCTGTTGCAGCATCAGCCACATGGCACGCACATAGTCCTTGGCGTAGCCCCAATCTCGCTTCGCTTCTAGGTTCCCCAAATACAGCTTGTTTTGCTGGCCAGCCACAATGCGGGCAACGGCACGGGTAATTTTGCGGGTCACGAATGTTTCACCGCGCCGCGGGGAGTTATGGATCCAGCCTTGGCCAATACCGGCATGAAAGGTGCCAGAGGTGGTTGCCAAATCGAATACCCATCCTTCATGGGCGATCGCGTGGGCTTTAATGACTTCGTCCTTGGGTTTACAGAGATGCTGTCCCGATTGGGTGGTCTGGGGACTGTTCAAATTCAGCTTGTAGTAGGTGCGATCGCCCCGTTCTTCGAGGCCAAGGGTAATACGCTGCTCCAAGGTGGTGCTCACCAACCAATAGAGGCCTGCCGCCAATACGGGTGAAGCCGTGCAAAAGCCCTGAAATTCATAGGTACAAGGGGTAGTGCGCAAACCATCCCCAGCGTTAAAGCCCTCAAGAAACGCCAAGCGAGCCGCATGATCAGCGTTGAGAATGCGTTGGGGAATCCGCTTGTGACCCTCACGGGTATAGATTTGGGGGTAGAGGTAGCGGCCATAGTCGCAATTGCCATTGAGATGCAGTTGGGTCACAGGCTGAGCGTTTGGGAAGCTGCTCGCAGCAGTGTACTCACTGGTATATCCTGCGGCAACTTTTCGCCATGTGGCACTGACCCGCGCCAATAATTCTGGGTCTTGGCTAGCGACTTTCACTTTACCGTCAGGGGTAAGATGCCCCTCTGCAACTAGAATCCCGAGGAGCCAAGCTTCGCTGGGGCTGACATCCACTTGCTCCGTAGGGGGGGGCAGATCAATGAGGGCAAGGCGATCGCCCACCTGAACCTGCTGTGTCTCCTTCGCACAGGGCGTTTCCCTATCGAGGACAAAAACTTGATGATCAGCAGTTGTTTCGTAGAGAGCCGCCCCTGCCATGATCCGATGAACGGTTTTATCGCCGCCATTCCAAGTGGCCGTCATACAGGTCACACTGGTCCAGCCTTCGGCATCCCAGACCTCAAAGCGATCCTCGGGTGCCAAGTCGGTTGTGTAGCGTTTACCCTGCTTGGGATCACTGCGATGGGGAACAACATCGGCAATGGGCAGAATATCCATCAGTCCCCGCCGCCGCAGAATCACTGGTGTGGTGCCAGTCACACACTCATGGTTAAAGAGAATCCCATTACAGGCAAAAAGATTATAGGCCTCGCGATAATTCACCGTTTGCCAGTGGGCATAGACCTTGGCACAGGCATAGGGACTGCGGGGATAAAAGGGGGTCGTTTCCCGCTGCGGCACTTCCTGCACAAGGCCAAACATCTCCGAGGAACCCGCTTGGTAAAACTTCACCTGTTTGCCCGTGCGCTCTTGGTATTCGCGAATCGCCTCTAGGAGTCGCAGCGTCCCCATGGCCACCGTTTCGACGGTGTATTGCGGCGCATCAAAGCTCACCCGCACATGGGATTGCGCTCCCAAATTGTAAATTTCATCGGGCTGGCTCAGTTCTAAAATCCGCCGTAGGGTACCGCCATCGGTGAGATCGCCATAGTGCAGGCGCAGGGCAGCCCCCTCTTGGTGGGGGTCAACGTAAATGTGGTCAATGCGATCGGTGTTAAAGGTGGAGGTGCGGCGAATAATGCCGTGGACTTCATAGCCCTTCTCAAGGAGTAGCTCACTCAGATAAGATCCATCTTGACCCGTGATGCCGGTAATTAATGCCCGCTTGCGATCGCCCATCCTTTATTGCCTTGCGCCTAAACGTGTTTGTTCTGGATAGCCCACAGCCCGCTTTAATGCGGCTAGGGAGCGATTATAGTTCAAAATGGCAGCAAGAAGGTTCCCTTGGGCTTGGGTCAAATTCGTTTCGGCATTAGTGACTTCTTGTTGCGTTCCTACCCCTGCTTGAAAACGCAGCCGAGCGAGGCGCAGCCCTTCAGTGGCTTGGGTAACCGCTGTCCGTGCTGTAGCAATGTTTTTCTCATTGGCTCTGAGATTGGTGTAGGCTGTTTCCACCTCTAGGCGGATGATGTTTTTCTGATTGGCATATTGTTCCTCAGCGGTTGCTGCAAGGGCTTCTTGGCGAGCCGCACTGGCGCGGGCATTGCCGCCATCAAAGAGGGCTAATTGCATTTGCAGTCCTACCCCATAGCCAAAACGAGGTGCCAGATCATCGGTGACCTTGTCCAGCAGATTGCCACTGGCAAAGAGACTCAGTTGGGGACGGGTAGCCGCCAATACTACCTGACGATTGTTCAGGGCAATCGTGCGCTGTAGCAGCCGCTGCTCTAGCTCAACACGGTTCTGATAAGCAAGGAGAATACTATCCTCAAGGGAAAGTGACCATTCTTCAGCGGGTTCAACGCGGTCAGCGATCGCCACATCCGCCGTCTGATTCACATTTAAGCGCTGCGCCAACTGTCGCCGAGTGGTGATTTCCAAATGGCGCGCTTGGCTCAAGTTTTGTTGGGCATTGGCAAGGTTCACCTCGGCAGTTAACACATCCAATAGAGTGCCAATCCCGGCTTGCTCAAAGGCTTTAGCATCCCGCAGAGTCACTTGGGCGTTGGTTACCGCCGCTTCAGCAATTTGCACCTGTACCTTTGCCTGTTGTGCCAAGTAATAGTCATTGGTTACCTCAAGGATCAGTTGCTGGCGTTGACGCTGTACCTCCAGTTCACTGAAGCGCACTTGGTTGCGAGCTGCTGCAATGGCCGCCGATCGCCCGCCCCCCGCAAACAACGTATAGTTCATCACTAGGACTGCATTCGATGTTGCCCCACTCGTCGCCCCAAAAAGATTGGTGAAAAAGTTCGTAAAATTGAGTTGATTTACTGGTGCAAGGGTAATGGGAGTGAAGTTGGAGGGGGTAGCCGCCTGACTGGCACTATTTTGCAGTTGTTGCAGTTGCTGTTGCAGCTCAAGGTTTTGCTGATCCGAAAACGCCGTGAGTTGGGGGCCTTGAAATCGCTGTTGTAGTCGTTGCACCTGAGTATTCAAAATACGGCTGGCGGCCAGTTGCTGAGCGAGAAGCTGTTGCTGCGCCTGTTGCTGTTGCTGCTGTTGTAAAGAGAGTTGCTGCTGAAAGTTGAGGGGCAGGTAGGCAGGCTGGCCACCGGGGGAGGTATTTTGGCCAATGCTGGCTTGAAACGCAAGGGTGGGATAAAGCTGTGCTTGCACCTGTCGCAGTTGTGCCCGTGCCCGTTGTAGTTGTAGCTCACTAATCTGGAGGCCAATGTTATTGCGAATCGCCACCTCAATCGCTTGCTCGAGGGTGAGGGGTTGATTGAGATCAATGTTGACCGTTTCAGGAAGCGCCAGTCTATCGGGATTGGGGTTGAGGGGCGTGAGGACATCCGAGGCTGGCGTTTGGGAAGATGCCTGTGCCACTGGAGTCGTGGTGTGTGTAGCTTGAACCGAGCTAGACAGCGTCACGGGGGCGATCGCGAGGAGTCCGGCCATCAGCATTGTCTTGGGATTCAAGGCAAGAGCATTCATCATGAGGACTTAGACGCACAACCTACTCAACTCAGCCCCTAGAGGAATTCGCCTAAGCACCGCTAAAGCTTGCCAGCATCCAGCCATGTGCTTCACTCCCACAACACACCCATTCTGCAAAACTCTAGCATGGATTCTCGATTGCGATCGCCCCCTAGAGCAACAGCCGCAGACCACCAGGATTGAAAAGGGGGAGAAAACTGATCTACAATAAGGAACCCTCAAAAAGGAGAGGTGGCTGAGTGGTCGAAAGCGGCAGATTGCTAATCTGTTGATAGGCAGGTAACTCCTATCCGAGGGTTCGAATCCCTCCCTCTCCGTTGAAGAAAAGATCATCAAACCAATAGCTGACACTTATCCTTTGCTACCCCTCAGCAAAGCGCGAACGGGGCAAGGGCAGGAGATAATGAATTCACATAAACATCTTTGGGATAAGACGATGGCCAGCGACTTAGCAATGACAATTCTCCCCGGTATGACCGTGAAGGTCACCAATCCCAACGATACCTACTACCAATTTCAGGGGATTGTACAGCGGGTTACAGATGGCAAAGTGGCAGTGCTCTTTGAAGGCGGGAACTGGGATAAATTGGTTACTTTTCAGACCAGTGAGCTAGAGCCAGTGGTGACCACGCCCAAAGGAAAAGCGAAAGCGAAAAAGTAAACGATGGCGCGGCGATCGCCTCCCCCCCAGCCCTTTGCGGAAATTATCCAGACAGCAACGGATCACTGCATTGCGCAGTGCCACGAACCCGCTAGCCTCGATTTTCCCGTGGTGCCCGCCTTGGGTAGTTGGGTGCGGATTCCTGAAGGCGATCGCGTCATTTATGGCGTTGTTGCTTATGTAGTAACGGCTCCCCTCGACACCATTCACCGTGCCACCGCCTTGGGGTTATCGTTGGAGCAACTACGGCAAGAGCAGCCCCATATTTTTGCCATGTTGAAAACTGAGATCACGATCGCCATCACTGGCTTTCAGGAACAGGAACGCTTTTATCACCACTTGCCCCCCCGCCCACCCCAAATGCACCAGCAGGTCTATGGCTGTCCTGTTGAGGAAGTGATTGCCTTCAGTGGTACATTGACCTTTTTGCGAACACTGTTGACCCTGCGCTATGGTCCCGGCGATGCCTTGGTGGCGGCAACGCTGCGTTCCTTGTATCAACTCCGCCAGCGCGATCGCCAGTGGCTGGTGCAGGCAGCCCAATACCTGAACCGACTCCTCAAGGATGACTACGATCGCCTGCGGGGCATTATCGAGCAGTTATGATAGCGGGCAAAACAAAAGCAATCACCATCCCCAGCAAAATAACAATTTCTAGGCTCAACAACACTTGATTGGAAGGCTTGAGCCTACCGCCACGCCACCAGTTCCCGATCCGCCGCTCCTCTGGAATGAAAAGCGAGGAGTGCCAAAATCGCGATCGCCCCATGGGCAAGGCGCAGCAGAAGGGGTTGATAGGGAATCGGTTTGGCCATCGTTATTGACGAGCGGGATGTAATTGCTTGACGAGGCGATCGTACTGCTGCGTTTCCGCCCAATCTAGAATTTCCCGTGCCCGCAGCACCGGTAGTGGGTGAGTCAGTTGACTGGCCTGCAATTCCTTGAAAAGGTTGTACCAACCCCGATCAGCGGCCTCATAGTCACGTGCTTGGGCAATGAAGGCATCGAGATTCAGGCGATCGCTCCACTGGGGCGAGCCACCACAGAGTTTCATCAGCACCGAGGCCACAACCCGCGGGTCTTGGGTCACCAACAAGGCCGCGCGATCGCAGGTGAGTTCAGCACAGCGCAACCAATGCATCAATTGGGTTTGCAGTCCTTGCGCCAAGAGCAAGCCCCAAGGGGAGAGTTGACTGGTGGCAAACAGCAGCAGGTTGGCGATCGTCAGATACACGCCATGCTCGCACTTGAGATGTCCCAACTCGTGCGCCAGTACTGCCTGCAATTCCTTGGGTGTCAGCAATTCCACAAGGGAGGAGTGCAGTACCACAAAGGGCTGCTTGCCCCGCATGGCAAAGGTATAGGCATTGGGGACAGGATGCTGTTTCAGATACAGTTGGGGTGGCTCTAGGCCTAAAATACGGCAAGCCTCGATATGAAGCCCGTAAATGTCTGGAAGTTGCTGTTCACTTAGGCGCAGACTGCTGCCAATATTTTCAAGATAAAAGGCCTGCTCCGCCACCGAACCTAGGAGCGATCGCACGAGAAGATCTAACCCCGGCAGTTGTTGGAGGGCTTGGGTGGCCTCGCGATCGCGGGGATGACGAAACTGATCAGCCCTCAGGCTGGAATACGCTGGAACAGGCATGAAATCGTGATTTTTACTTTGACCCCTCTACTGCCAATTTTAAGGTATGGCACAGGTTTCTCGCATCCCTGCCAAAACGTTCGGCGGTGTTGGGCATGATCTGCGACCTGAGACCAAAAAAAGCTACGGCAAGTGCACCCATCGCTTGCTCCTAGATTAGGTGCTCACCTTTACCGTAGCCTTCTTTAGTCAAGGGAGTTTTAGTTAAAAGGCGTCATCCTCCTCTTCCTCCCCATAGTCATCGTCCTCGTCTAGGAGTTCGTCCTCTTCATCGTCAGCATCACTACTGGCGAATTCAAAATCGCGAGTCCGTCCAGTGATCTTTTCAATCACGTGGGGCGCCGTTTCATCGTCAATGAGGACATCCTCACCGAGGTCAGCAGTCACATTGACCGTCATTGAGGGGGGTTCGGGTTCAGGGCTGATAACGTGGGTTTGACCCAAGCGATCTTCACCCTCTTCCCACTCTTCGTCGCCGTTGCTACTTTCCTCGTAGCTGTTGAAGCCGGTGCCCGCTGGGATGAGACGGCCAATGATGACGTTTTCCTTGAGTCCCCGCAGCCAATCGGACTTGCCTTCAATGGCTGCTTCCGTGAGTACCCGTGTTGTCTCTTGGAAACTGGCGGCTGAAATAAAGCTATCGGTATTCAGCGAAGCCTTGGTAATCCCCAAGAGGACAGGGGTATATTGGGCAGGTGCACCACCGGTGAGTGCCATGGGTTCGTTGGCTTGCTCCGCTTGGCGCAGACTCATGAGTTCCCCAGAGAGAACGATTGTATCGCCGGCATCATCAATCCGTACTTTCGAGGTCATCTGGCGGACGACCACCTCAATGTGTTTATCGGCAATCTCAATCCCTTGGGTGAGATACACCGACTGCACCTCATTGACCAAGAAGGATTGCACCTTCTCAAGGCTAATTTGGGCGGCTTTGAGCAACCCTTGGGGTTTGTAGTACTCAAAGTAAATGGAGAGGATGTCGTGGGGATCCACAGGGCCATCGGTGAGGGGGTCAGCGAGATTGACCTTTTGACCATCCACCACCAAGGGGTTTTGACCCGGCAGGACAGGGTATTCCTGAATCGTGCCATCCTCTTCAATGACTTTGATATCTACGCTGTCATCACTGTTGTAGGTGACTTGACAGGTGCCGGGGCGCACAGCCAGCACGCATTTTTCCTTAGGATGGCGCGCTTCAAGGAGTTCTTCAATCCGAGGTAACCCCTGAATAATGTCCCCCGTTTTCGCCCGCTCAAACACCAACAGGGCGAGGTTATCCCCGCGCTGCACAAGGTCACCGTCCTCAATTTGCAGCACTGCCCCCGGCGAGACAAGGTAGGGACGAGCTAAGCGCAGGATCACGTGCTCATCGGCCACCGCCATGACCGCTGCTGTTTCTGGGGCAGTCACCCCCTTGGCCAGTTCATCGCCGGGACGCACGAGATCGCCAACTTTGACCGTGGGTTTAGCCCCGTTGGTCTCGATCCGCAGGCGATCGCTCTCAGTAACGACCAGAATACGGCGAACCGATTCCCCACTGCGCAAGATCCCCTGCACTTCACCTGCCTGCTTGGCTTTGATGTCCGTGCGGGCAATCACGGCACCGGGGCCAATGTGATCGCCATCCTTGACCAAGAGGGAAGTAAACGTACTGCCTTGGGTTTGATCGGCAGCAATGTCACGGCGAATCACCAAGGATTCCAGAATCACCAGTTGGAGGCGCTGGGCTTCTGGATCCACCTCATCCGTCACAATTTCAATGTCAGCAGCCAGTTGGGGGGCTTCGCTGCCAATTTCAAGGACTAACTGTGTCCGCAGCAGATCAACGCCATCAACGGACTTAACTCGCTCATCGTGTTTGTAGGGCAACCGCTGCACAGCCCGCAGGCGAATGGACTGTCCTGAGCTATCACTGGAGTCTTGGCTGGGTACCGATGGCTCATCAGGCACGCTAAATTCTTGGACGGGGCGCAGCAGAATCGCTGGTCCTTCGGGAGTGTCCTCCAGATAATCCACTTGCGAGAGGGTTTCGACCACAAGGCCGGGGAGTACCTCTTCACCCGGACGCGCCAACACACCATGCTTCAGCCGCGCGGCTTCCGGATCATCCACAAGGTGCAGTTCGCCGGGCTTGATAATAATTTCCCGCAGGATGTCGTTTTTCTGGATGACTTCGACGACACCGCTGTTTTGACAGAAGATGTCCTTGACAACCTCCGTCCCTGCTTCGACGTATTGGTTGTCCTCGACCATGAGCAGCGAGATGTCTTTATTGACCTCATGGGTTTCTTCGGGAATCCACAGGAGCGTCCCCCCCTTGAGGACTTCGTAGCCCTGCTTGGCTTTGCCTTTTTTGGCCACTTCAATGTCGGCATATTTGAGGATACCGCCAGTCGTGGTGTGGTAGCGATCGTCAATGAGTTCGGCCACCACTTGACCATTGGCAACTTTCGTACCGGGGGCAGCTTTCAAGGAGAAGCGCTGACCAGTGGCGGTTTCAATAATGTAATGCTCGCGTCCCTGCTGGGTTTCTTTGAGCACCTTGGCTTTATCGAGCATCACCGAGGCAGTAATAATTTCCACCTCGCGACCGCCTTTGCTGTCCTGTTGCTCAGGGAGACGCACGACACCGCCATGCTCGGTTTTCACCGTAGTTTCTGCCAGCACGGCTCCGGCTTCAATGCGATCGCCATTTTTCACCACTGGCTCCGCACCGGGGGGCAGGTTATAGACTTCCCCAGACAGTACCCAAATCAAGCCACCTTTGGGGGCAATGCGCGTTGTGGTGCCTTGGCGATCGCGCTTCTCCTCTGCTTCGAGGTTGACGAACTTCACTTGACCCGCCAAATCCGAGGCCACATCCTTGGTCACTTTCTCCGTGGACTTGCGGACACTGCGGGAGGCCTGCGCCACTTCCGCCAACAATTGACCCGCTGCAACGGTTTCACCCTCTGCCACTAGCACAATTGACCCTTGGGAGAGGTCAAATTCTTGGCTTTGCTGACCACCTTTGATCACAAGCTTGCCAGCGGTTTCGACAATAAAGGCATCATCCCCGTGACGAGTGCGGTAGGGACGTACCCGTAATTTCTTGCCGTACTCCACCGTGCCAGCAAAGGGAGCGCGTTCTTGGCGAGCCACTTCCCCCGTAAACACCCCACCGGTGTGGAATGTGCGCATGGTCAACTGTGTACCAGGTTCACCAATGGATTGAGCCGCAATAATTCCCACCGCTTCCCCCATATCCACCAGTTGGGCATGGGCAAGGCTCCAGCCGTAGCAGAGACGACACACAGAGCCAGTGGCCTCGCAGGTAAGAGGCGATCGCACCACTACTTCTTCGATACCCGCATCAACAATTTTCTTCGCTAGATCAGCAGAGATGGCTTGATTTTTGGCCACCAGCACTTCGCCCGTTTCCGGATGGCAGACATCATTGAGCACCACTCGACCCAAAAGCCGATCCTCTAGCGCCAGTACCTTATCCCCCACCGTCATACTGCGCAGCGTAATGCCCCGCTCCGTTTCACAATCCTCTTCGCGGATAATCACATCTTGAGAGACATCCACCAAGCGCCGGGTCAGGTAACCGGAGTCCGCCGTCCGCAGTGCTGTATCCACCAGTCCTTTACGCGCACCGTAGGAGGAGATAATGTACTCCGTCACCGTCAGCCCTTCGCGGAAGTTGGTTTTAATCGGCAGGTCAATGATTTCCCCTTGGGGATTGGCCATTAACCCCCGCATTCCCACCAACTGGCGCACCTGCGAGAGGTTCCCCCGTGCCCCCGAGAAGGCCATCATATACACGGAGTTGAGGACATCAGTATTACGGAAGTGCCGCACCACCTCGTTTTTCAGTTCTTCGTTGGTGGTGTTCCAAGTGTCAATCACCTTCTGGAAGCGTTCTACCTCCGTAATTTCACCCCGCGAGTAGCGCTCTTGAGCGGTTTTAATTTCCTTTTCAGCAGCTTCGAGGAGTTCCTGTTTTTTCGGGGGCACGAGCAGGTCATCAACACTGATGGAGACGCCGGCGCGGGTGGCATAGCGAAAGCCAAGGTCTTTGACTTTGTCGGCCATTTCCGCTGTGCGGGCGGTGCCAAAGTTACTAAACGACCAAGCAATTAGGTTCCGCAAGCCTTTTTTGTCAATGATGCGGTTAAAGAAAACAGGCTTTTTCTCAGTCATGGTGTTGGGGTCTCCCAAATTAACTGGCTAGGGCTTCTTGAATCGTTTGGTTGTAGATGATGCGACCGGGGGTGGTGCGGATGTATTGGGAAATCAGTTGACCGTTAGCATCCTCCTTGACCCGCCGCAGGGAATACTCCAGTAAACGGGAACCATCTTCATAGGTCGTAATCTGAGGTTCACTGGTATCACCATCGTCCACCTCACCGTCGTAGCGCACCCAGACAAAGGCATGGAGCGGCAAGTGTCCCTGTTCGTAGGCCATGACCACGTCTTGGAAGTTGGCATAGTAGCGATCGCTATAATCTGGCAGCTTCGGATTTTCTGCCGTCAAGTAATAGCAACCCAAAACCATGTCTTGGCTGGGAGTAATAATCGGCTTGCCCGTGGCCGGCGACAGAATATTATTTGAGGCTAGCATCAGCATCCGCGCCTCCGCTTGAGCCTCAATCGAGAGGGGCACGTGCACCGCCATTTGGTCACCGTCAAAGTCCGCGTTGAAGGCAGGACACACCAAGGGGTGCAGTTGAATGGCACGCCCTTCCACCAGAATCGGCTCAAAGGCCTGAATCCCCAAACGGTGGAGGGTCGGCGCCCGGTTGAGCAGCACGGGGTGACCCTCAATCACCTCCTCCAGCACATCCCAAATTTGGGGGTCATTGCGCTGGATCATCCGCTTTGCTGCCTTAATGTTGTTGACAATTTGTTGGCGAATCAAGCGGTGAATCACAAAGGGCTGGAAGAGTTCAATGGCCATTTCCCGAGGCAGGCCGCACTGGTGCATTTGCAGTTTTGGCCCCACCACAATCACCGAACGACCGGAGTAGTCCACCCGTTTCCCCAGCAGGTTTTGGCGGAAGCGACCCTGTTTCCCCTCAATAATGTCGGAAAGGGACTTCAGGGGACGGTTATTGGCGCCCACTACCGTACGACCGCGACGACCATTATCAATCAGGGCATCCACCGCCTCTTGAAGCATGCGCTTCTCATTCCGCACAATAATCTCGGGGGCGAGAATCTCTTGCAGGCGGGCAAGGCGGTTGTTGCGGTTAATGACGCGGCGGTACAGGTCATTAAGGTCAGAGGTGGCAAAACGCCCGCCATCTAACTGCACCATTGGCCGCAGATCCGGTGGAATCACGGGAATGACCGTCAAAACCATCCACTCCGGCTTTGCTCCAGTGGCAATGAAGTTGTCAATGACCCGCAGCCGTTTGATCAGCTTGGCGCGTTTTTGCCCCTTGGAGTTGAGGATTTCCTGCCGCAGTTGGTCGGCCTCCCCTTGCAGATCTAAAGCCTGAAGCAGGCGTTGAATGGCTTCAGCCCCAATACCCACCTCAATACCCTCTAGCTCCGAGTCTTCGCTGTAGATCTCTTCTTCAATTTCCTGCCACTGATCTTCGCTTAGGAGCTGCTTGTAGCTGAGACCGGGGTGATTGCCCGGATCTAGCACTACATAGGAGTTGAAATAGACAATTTGCTCTACATCCCGCAGGGGCATATCCAGCAGGATCGCCATGTAGCTGGGAATCCCCTTCAGATACCAGACATGGGTCACTGGGGCAGCCAACTTAATGTAGCCCATGCGATGGCGGCGCACCCGCGATTCGGTGACTTCAACGCCACAACGTTCGCAGACAATGCCACGATGGCGCACCCGCTTGTATTTACCGCAGTGGCACTCCCAATCCTTAGCAGGACCAAAAATCCGCTCGCAGAAGAGGCCGTCCATCTCCGGCTTGAGGGTGCGATAGTTAATGGTTTCTGGTTTAGTCACCTCGCCCACCACTTGACCGTTGGGGAGCGTGCGCTGCCCCCATTGGATGATGCGCTCCGGTGACGCGAGAGACACTTTTACATAATCAAAGCGTTGCTCGATTCTGGGCATAAACTCACAAATCCTTTGGCGGTGAATGGATCAAGGGGGCGATCGCCCCCCAAACAAGCTGACTCAGTTCTAAGTGTTTAGAATGTCGTTGCCCCTTCTTTGTCGTCCGTGTCGTCGAGGGCACTGTAGTCAATTGTGGGTCGTGCCGGGGTACGGCGAGGGCTGACATCCACCATCAAATCCACCTCGGGGTCAGGTTTCATTTCGCCATCGTCATCAAAGCTGGGAATACTGGCCTTGCGCACGGAAATATCCAAGCACAGGGATTGCAGCTCCCGCATCAGCACCTTGAAGGACTCTGGCGTGCCCGGTCGGGGAATGGATTGCCCTTTAACAATGGCATTGAGGGCTTCATTGCGTCCTTGCATATCATCGGACTTGACCGTCAGCAACTCTTGGAGAATATAGGCGGCACCATAGGCCTCCAATGCCCACACCTCCATTTCGCCAAAGCGCTGACCCCCTTGCTGGGCTTTACCACCGAGGGGCTGTTGAGTAACCAAAGAGTAAGGCCCTGTGGAGCGGGCGTGGATCTTATCGTCCACCAAGTGCACGAGCTTCAGCATATAGGCCATCCCCACCGTCACTGGCCGGTCAAAGGGTTCACCGGTGCGGCCATCATAGACGACCATTTTGCCCGGATCCTCAGGATTAAAGACCCAATCTTGACCCGTGACTTCTTTGGCCTCTTGTAGCTTGGCATGGACGGTTTCGCGGGATTTTTCCTTGCCGTGCATTTCATCAAAGGGAGTAATTTTGAACCGACGACCAAGGCACTCCCCAGCCCAGCCCAGCAAACACTCATAGACTTGCCCCACATTCATCCGTGAAGGCACCCCCAAGGGATTGAGGACAATATCCACGGGGCGACCATCGGGCAGGAAGGGCATATCCTCCACCGGGAGAATGCGGGAAATAATCCCCTTATTGCCGTGGCGGCCGGCCATTTTGTCCCCCACCTGAATTTTGCGCTTCTGGGCCACATAGACCCGCACCACCATATTGGCACCGGGGGGTAGTTCATCTCCCTGCTCACGGGTAAAGACGCGCACATCGACAACGCGACCTTTTTCACCATTGGGCACCCGCAGGGAGTTATCCCGCACATCCCGCGCTTTTTCACCAAAGATGGCACGCAGAAGTTTTTCTTCGGGGGGCTGATCCGATTCCCCTTTGGGGGTGACTTTACCAACGAGAATATCGCCCGCCTCGACAAAGGCACCGATGCGGATAATGCCGTTTTCATCTAACTGTCGCAAGGCATCCTCGGACACGTTGGGCACTTCGCGGGTAATTTCCTCTGGTCCAAGTTTGGTTTGCCGCGCCTCGATCTCGTACTTCTCAATGTGGATGGAGGTATAGACATCCTCTTGAACTAGCCGCTCGCTGATCAGGATGGCGTCTTCGTAGTTGTAGCCTTCCCAAGGCATATAGGCCACAAGGATGTTTTGGCCAAGGGCTAGTTCGCCCCCCTCAGTGGCGGAGCCATCAGCAATCACCTGTCCTGCCTGCACGCGATCGCCGACAAAGACAATCGGTCGTTGATTCAAGCAAGTATCTTGGTTGGAGCGCTGGTACTTTTGCAGCGTGTAGGTCATCTCAGGGCCGTTATCGGTTTTGACGCGAATTTGATTGGCATCTACATAGGTGACCACACCATTGGTCTGGCTGAGAATCACCATCCCAGAGTCCCGTGCTGCCTGAGCCTCTAGACCTGTACCCACTAAGGGACGGTGCGGTCGCAACAGGGGGACTGCCTGCCGCTGCATGTTGGATCCCATGAGGGCACGGTTGGCGTCATCGTGCTCTAGGAAGGGAATCAGCGAGGTGGCCACAGAGATAATCTGTACTGGCGAAACTGCCACGTAGTCCACCTGATCGGGGGTGGTGGTGGTGAAATCTTGACGATAGCGTACCGGCACCACATCCCCAAGGATGTAGCCGTTTTCATCGGTGGGCACATCCCCCGGTGCTACCCGCTTATCATCTTCTTCGTCAGCGGTCATGTAGATAGGCGGCTGATCCCTCAGGACGCGACCATCTTTCACCGGATAGAAAGGCGTCTCAATAAAGCCATATTCATTGACGCGGGCATGGGTGGCCAAGGAACCAATCAACCCAGCGTTGGGACCTTCAGGAGTTTCAATGGGGCAAATGCGACCATAGTGACTCGGGTGAATATCCCGCACCGCAAAGCCCGCCCGCTCACGGGTGAGCCCCCCAGGGCCTAGGGCACTCAAGCGCCGTTTATGGGTGAGTTCCGCGAGGGGGTTGGTTTGATCCATGAATTGGGAAAGCTGGCTAGAGCCAAAGAATTCCTTAATGGCCGCCACCAATGGCTTCGGATTCACCAGCGAAGTGGGCGTCAAAGAATCCGTGTCAGACACCGTCATCCGCTCGCGGATAATCCGCTCTAGGCGATTAAGGCCAACGCGCACTTGGTTTTGCAGCAATTCACCCACAGAACGGACGCGGCGGTTGCCTAGGTGATCAATGTCATCAATCGTGCCCAGATCAAACTCGAGGTTAATTAGATAATCAATGGCCGCAAGAATATCTTCTGGGGTGAGGATGCGTACCGAGTCGGGAATATTCAGCTGCAACTTGCGGTTGAGCTTATAGCGACCCACCCGGCCAAGGTCATAGCGTTTGGGATCAAAGAAGCGCGACTCCAGAAGCTGTTGTCCCCCTGAAACCGTGGGCGGCTCCCCTGGGCGTAGTTTTTTGTACAATTCAATGAGGGCGTCTTCTTCGGAGAATTTGCCTTCTTTTTCAACAGTTTTTTGGTAGTACTCGGGGTGACGCAGCCGCTCTAGAATTTCGCTATCGGTTAACCCCAAGGCCTTGAGGAGAACATGGGCTGAAAGCTTGCGGGTTTTGTCAATGCGCACCCACAGCAAATCATTCTTGTCGGTTTCAAACTTCAGCCAAGCCCCTCGGTTAGGAATCAGGCTGGCATTGTAGGTACGGCGACCATTTTTGTCGGTTTCTGATTTGTAGTAAACACCAGGACTGCGGACAATCTGGTTGACAATGACGCGCTCTGCACCATTGATAATAAACGTGCCGCGATCGGTCATCAGGGGCAGATCGCCGATGAACACATCTTGGTCAATGATATTACCATTTTCTTTGTTAATGAGGCGAGTCGGGACATACATTTGCATTGAGTAGGTGGCATCCCGCCGCTTGGCCTCATCGACGCTATACTTCGGCTCCTTGAGTCGGTAGTCCTTGGCCAAAAAGTGCAACTCAATTTTGCCGGTATAATCAGTAATGGGGGAGAAACTCTCTAGCTCTTCAATGAGTCCTTCTTCCAGAAACCATCGGAAGCTGGCCCGCTGAATCTCGACAAGGTCTGGCAAGGTAAAAGCGGGTGGCGTGTAAATCTGATTACTAGCCATGTATATCCTCTAGAGGGTATCGCTAAAACGCGGATCTTGCATCTTAAATGAAGAGGCGTTGCCCTGTCAAGCACACCAAAAGCTCCGCTTACGGCAAACACTGCCGCCGGAGACCTCTGGCAAGATGAAGCTGTTGGAAACGAGAAGAGTTGACAAGTGCCACTGCCGCGCTTGCAAGCCGCTACCTATGACCATAGCACAGAGTTCTTACAGTTAAGCGACAGTTCACTAATAGTTATGGGGTTTGCTGCAACTTCAATCCTGTGTGCAGGGTTTCCAAAACAAGCGTTAAATGACCGTCTCTTAGGGCTGGCCAGTGTAGCCACAATCCAGAGAAGTGCCCACTGCGAAAAATGCCGTGGTCATCGGGCGCTTGACGGCGGTAGCTTGTTCCTTCCCTGAGATACCAGTGAAAATCCTGCTCCGGTACCACCCAGACCAAGTATTCCTGAACCCCACAGCGACAATAAACCTCTAGTTTGTCGTGGAGATCGTAGGCGGCACTGCTACTGGCAATTTCGACAATGAGTTCAGGCGCCCCTTCAAGATAATCATCCCCGCTGATACAGGAGGTGCCATTGACAAGGCGCAACAGGGCATCGGGTTGCACCACTGTTTGGGCATCTAAGCGGACGGTGGCATTATCGAGCACCATGACGTTGGCTGTTGCCACTTCAAAGGCCATCAACCAGCCCATGACGAGACTGTGGGGACGGCTGTGGGAATTCACCCGCACAGGGGAGGCCACGTACACGACTCCGTTAATGAGTTCAGCTTTTTTAATATGGGGACATTGGGCATACAGGCGCTCAAAGGCCTCGCGACTGAGGCGATCGCCACTCTCCAACATTGGCACTGTCCCCTGCGGAGCTGCAAACATGATCAGCGGATTTGCCCTGCACTGCTTGCCTCTATTCTAGGCTAGGCGGAAAGGCCAATTGTGGTTTCTGAGAGGCGGCCATCTTCCATGTGAATAATGCGATCGGCGACATCAAGAATACGGTTATCGTGGGTCACAATTAAAATGGTGCAGCCCTGTTCGCGGGCAAGGGTACGCATAATTTCCACCACATCGCGACCGGATTTTTTATCGAGGGCAGCCGTCGGTTCATCGGCAAGGACAATTTTGGGATGTCCCACGAGAGCGCGGGCAATCGCCACCCGTTGCTTTTGCCCCCCCGAAAGTTCATGGGGATAGTAGTCAAGGCGCTCTCCAAGGCCAACGGCACAGAGCATGGCTTCCACCCGCTCTCGAACTTCCTGTGGACTGAGGTGGGGTTGCAAATCCAGCGCCATTTGCACATTTTGGCGAGCCGTCAAGGCATGGAGCAGATTGTGCCCTTGGAAGATGTAGCCCGTTTGCCGCCGAATTTGAATCTGCTGCTCTTTTGTGGCGTTGCGTAGCTCCTGACCCAGAACCCGCAGACTGCCCTCTTGTGCCGATCGCAAGGCACCGATCAGGGTTAACAGTGTGGTTTTCCCTGACCCCGAAGGCCCCGTCATGATCACAATTTCACCCGCCTCAATGCGAGCGCAGAGATCAAAGAGAATTTGCTTGCGCAGTTGCCCCTGACCAAAGTAGTGATTGAGGCCTTGAATGTGGATCACTGGCTCCATAACACCCTCCTAGAAAATATCGGCAGGATCAGCCGCTTGGATCCGCCGCATGGCGATCGCCCCCGAAAGGGTACACATCAGCACTGTGAGGGTAAAGACCAAACTGGCGCGCTCTACGGTCATCCACACTGGCAGTGACGTGGCTCTGGCAATCAGGATGTAGAGTAAAAATGACACGATAAAGCCTGGAACATAGCCGATACAGGAGAGAATCAAAGACTCCTGCATGACCACGCCATAGAAGAAGATATCGCGGTAGCCCATGGCCTTGAGGGTGGCATACTCCGCCAAGTGATCCGTGACATCGGTGTAGAGAATTTGATAGACAATCACCGAGCCAACGATAAATCCCATCAGGGCACCAAGGGAGAAAATAAAGCCAATGGAGGTACTCTTTTCCCAATAACTGCGCTCAAACTCAGCAAACTCCTCACGGGTCATCACCAGTACATCATTGCCGAGGGAAGCATTCATCCGCCGTGCCAATGCTTTCGTATTCACCCCCGGCTGCACCCGTACTAAACCCACATCGATTAGCCCCGGATGACGTTCGGGGAAAAGGCGCAAAAAGTTCAAATCACTCGTGAGCAAATTACCATCGGCACCAAAGTTGGCTCCCATGCGAAACAAGCCTGCCACGGTGATTTTGCGGCCAGAGACTTCGGTCGTGACCTCTTCCCCCTGGCGGTATAGCTCAGGAATCGGGCCAAACTCAGCGCGGGATTGGGCATCAAAAAGAACATGGTCCGCTAGCTTAATCGCATCTTGCCAGTGGGGGGTATCGGATACGGCAATGGACACCGCCAGCGGATCGACGCCAATCACCATCAGTTGGCGAGTACTTTTGTTAATGGGATTGCGCCAGAGACCAAAACTCAGGTAGAGGGGAGAAACCGACTCGACCCCTTCAAAGCCCGCTGCTTGGTAGAGTCGCCGCCGCGGGAAGCTGCGCATGGCAATCAGCGCCGTGGATTGGGGACTAATGAGGACAATATCGGTGTTTAAGCTCTCGTGGAAGCGCACTGCCGCCTTAAAGAGGGCATCGCGAAAGCCAAACTGCATCAGCATCAGCACCACTGCAAAGGCAATGCCCGCGATCGCCACCAAGAGCCGAATGCGCTCTCGAATCAGTTGTAGCCAAGCTAAGGGAATTGCAAAAATCATCCTTGAACCTCAGCGCGGATCAATGGCAATTTCCACTTGCATATTTGTTAAACCCGCCACCGGCTCACTGTTGTCAAGGCGAATTTTCACTTCCACAACCCGCGCATCGGTTTTTGCGGCTGGATCCGTATCAGTCACGTCATTCTTGGCCACCACCAAACCCACTTGCGCCACGCGGCCGGTAATGGGGGCCTTCAAGGCACGACTGCGAATTTCCGCGGGCTGACCCACCCGCACACGAGGAACATCGGTTTCATAGACTTCAGCAACGGCATACATTTGATCGGTGTTGCCCAGTTCGAGAATCCCGCGTTCGTTGATGGTTTCGCCGGCTCTGGTGTGAATCCGCAGCACCCGACCATTGCGGGGGGCGCGAATAATGGTGCGCTCAAGGCGGGCTTCTGCCAGTTGCAGATTGCGCTCTGCTGAGAGGAGCTGCACTTGGGTTTGTACCCGTCCCAGATTGGCTTGGGCGGCTTCGATCTGAGCAGTGGCGGTGGCAAGTTCCGTACGCCGTTCCTCCTGTAGGCGAACAAGGTTGGCTTGGGCGTTGCGTAATTCTTCCTGTAAGCTCCGAACGCGAACTGTGCGATCGTCGAGATCCTGTTGCGACACTGCCCCATTGGCAAAAAGTTGGGCAAAACGCTGATATTCGCGGTTGGCGGTCTCGAGTTCCGCTTGAATGCGTTGAATCGTAGCCTGCTGGGCTTGAATGGCAGCAATGGCCGGTTCATTGGCGCGATCGCGCCGCCGCTCGGCTTCGGCAATTTGAGCAAGGGCGAGGCGGGTTTCGGCCTCATAGCGTAAGCGGGCTTCCTGCAACTGACTGACCGCCAAATCGCGTTCGGCTTTGCGCTCCGGATAGGTATCTAAATAGGCAAGGGGTTGACCGGCCACCACGCGATCGCCCTCGCGCACTAACAACTGTCCCAATCGCTCCGTCATCGAGGGAGCACTGACGGCCACAACTTCCCCTTCGGGTTCCAATCGACCCAAGGCGGTAATGCGATCGCTCATGGGATTAGCAAGGGCTGCCTGAATTGTCTGTTCTTCATTGACCCGTTGACGTTGCTGCCAATAGTTCAAACTGAATGCCAAGCTGCCTAATCCGATGGCGATCGCCCCCCCGATCAGCCATGGACGACCAACTTTGCTGAGAAACGGCTGTCCCATGGGACGACCTCTTGAATGCAGTGCAGTCAAAAATAACAAGTGTTACCTCATCTTAATATAGACGCCCTCGGTTATTAAGGAATGCTAAGTGCTAAGCAAGTCGAGGCGGTCGCCGACCACAGGCTCGCCAAAGGGTTTGCCGTTCTTGGGGCAGAACCTCGCGCCATTCTCCGGGGGCAAGGCCACTCAATTGCAGATTGGCGATCGCCACGCGTACCAAGCGCAGCGTGGGTAACCCTACCGCAGCCGTCATGCGGCGGACTTGGCGATTGCGACCTTCCCGCAACGTTAGACTTAGCCAGTGGGTAGGAATAGAACGACGATAACGAATGGGTGGTTCCCTAGGGGGTAAAGGGGGTTCCTGTGCCAGTACCTGGACAACCGCAGGTCGCGTGCGACAGCCTTGGATGACAACGCCTTCGGCCAACTGCGTCAGAGCTGCGGGGTTGGGTTCACCTTCTACCTGTACCCAGTAGGTACGCGGATGGCCATAGCGCGGATCCGTCAAGCGGTGCTGCAACCAACCATCGTTGGTGAGAAGAACCAGCCCCTCGCTGTCATAGTCCAATCGCCCTGCGGGATAAACATCGGGAATGGGAACATAATCCTTGAGGGTCGATCGCCCCTCTTGATCTTGAAACTGACAAAGCACTCGATAGGGCTTATACAGGAGAATGTAGCGATGGTTCATGGTTAGGAAAAGTCTAACCGCGACGCCGTTTTACCTCAGTTTATGACCTAGTAAAGCCTAGGGGGGAATGCTAACCGTAGACTTAGAAGTTTCTGGCTCAATGGCCAGTCTACTGCCGCCCACAGTGTTGATTCCCAAATGTTTTGCAATTGTAGATCACAAAACAATATTGGCAGTCACCAACGTCGCAGCCAAACCAGAGCTACTATAGCACATCTACTCTGGGGGCTGGCTTTAGATATCGAGGTTTTCTAGGGCCAACTGGGGGCCATAGGTCTCGATAAATTCGCGACGAGGTGCCACGCGATCGCCCATCAGGATGGTGAAAATGCGATCGGCCTCAGCAGCATCTTCAATTTCCACCCGTTTGAGAATGCGCGTCTCTGGGTTCATCGTCGTTTCCCACAACTGCTCAGGCATCATTTCCCCGAGACCCTTAAAGCGCTGGATCGTGTAATTGGCATTTTCCGGGAAGGCGGCAATCTGCTGCTGCAGCTCGCGATCGCTATAGCAATAGAAGTGCTGTCGCCCGCGTTCGACCTTATACAGGGGTGGGCAGGCAATATAGACAAAGCCTTGGTTAATCAATTCCTGCTGATAGCGATAGAAAAAGGTCAGCAACAAGGTGCGAATGTGGGAACCATCCACATCAGCGTCTGTATTGTGGGCACACAACCCACCGACACCGCAAATAAAGTTTTCATCCCCCTCCACTGAGAAGTCATAGACATACTCACCCACGGGTGGAATTTCCGCAACTTGCGTCACCTCTAGTGCCATTAAGTCTTCACTAATAGGGGTAAAAGCCAGTGGCTTGTGGTGGGGCGAAGCCAGATAGGCCTTCAGGGATTCACTGTGGGGATGACGCTGCCAAATGGGCCGAGCAGCTTCCAGTTGGGGTTTACCGCTCAGGGTGAGGCAATGCACTTCGTGGCGGGTTTGTACCCGTGAATTGGCAACGGCTTCTGGTTTTAGCGTTGTCCAGCTTGCTACCCAACCCAACTGACCAAACAGGTAGAGGAGGCCATCTTTGAGGGTAGGAGAAGTGGTGGTCATAGAGATGTGGCTGTGGGCGATCGCCCCATCGCCGAGGAAATACCCCTCCAAAAAGGCCAACTGTAGCTCTAGGGGCACCCGCCACACCAAGGAGGGCAGGCACTTCTCGTGGGCTTTGCCCCCCACCCCCAAGGCTTTGAGTAAACAGGCTGCCAAGACACTGTGGAAGTAGAGCTTTTGCCCTTGACTGTCAGGATCCGCATCGCAGCGAGGAGACTCGCCAAAGAGGGTCTCAATGGTACGGCAGAGTTCAGGGATAAAGGGCTGTTTTTTTCGCCCTAAGCTGAGGCTAACTTGATGTTGACTCAGGCTTCCCTCGGCTACATACCAACCTAAAAACCACAGTAACTCCCGATTAACCTCTAAATATCGGCCAAAAGCTTTGTTATGGTGGGCACGGGGCACGAGTTGCACATCCCCAGTGAGGCACTCTAGTTCCGCAAGGGTAAAGCTATCGAGGGGCTGATAACCGCTGATTTGGCGGTAGGGGGCATTTTTGCTGTCGTCACTTTGATGCTGAATCCTCTCAAGCCGCGACGGTAACGTTTGGTATTGCAGTGGCTGATGCCACTGAATGGCCTCGAGGTAATTGAGGAAGTGTTTCAGTGTGGGCGTGGTTTGACCCCGTTCCCATTGGGAAATGATGATGGCCTGTTTGACCCCCACTTGGGCAGCAACGGCCTGTTGACTGAGCCCTTGGACGTGACGCGCTTGCCGTAGGGGTTCCCACAGCTGGGGATCATAGGCAACACGCGGTTCTTGCCCCTCCGAGGAGCACTCGACCCGTGCTAGGAGTTGTTGGTCACACAGGGCTTTGACACCTTCCCCCTTGAGATACAGTCCCTCCGTCAGACCCGCTTGGTAAAACAAGTGCAGCAGATCAATGCGCTCAACAATTGGGGGACGCGGTAAGCGGCGACTGGCAACAAGGCGATCGCCCACTTGAATCTCATTTCCTTTTTTCAACTTGATCTGACCGTCTTCATAAACATAGACACTGTGGGAGGCCGTCACCTTAATGGAGCGATGGTAGCGGGTTTGAATTGCATACATTGGCTCTTCATGGGAATGGCGAATCACTGCCTTCAGGGGTTGAAAGCGAGTCTGACCCGTCTTGGGATCAAAGGACATCACCTGATAGTGCTCAGCAATCCGTTGCCCCTCAATGCACTGATCAATAAACTCGCCAATTTTGACCAATTCCACCTGCCCGTAGGCATTCCTGACAAGGGTGGGTTCATCCCCGGCCACACTCATAATAATGATGCGGTGATAGCGCAACTTGGCAGGGTCAAACTCCTCTCCCTTTACGCCTAAACCAAGGGCAGTAATTAAAGACTGTACCTCGTTATTCTTGTAAATTTTGGCATCATCGGTTTTTTCAATGTTGAGAATCTTGCCCCGCAGCGGCAAAATCGCTTGGAAGCGGCGATCGCGCCCTTGCTTGGCACTGTTGTGAACAAAAACGCCACTAGCCAGCGCAAAGTTATGGGTTCCCGGCACTTCTAAATCGTAAACATCAATCTTTTCACCCATAACCTCAATTGAGACAATGCGATGGTTATAGTTTTTGATTGCTTCTAAGGCACGATTTGAATCGCCATCAAAGTACCGATTACAGAAAGTTTTAAAGCGTAAGAGCGACTTATCACGTGTTTGGCAACGATATTCGCGATAAGACTCTAAATCAATATTAGCTTGTTCTAACTCAATTTTCTTTAGGGCTTTAATTGTTTTGTCAAAGTAGGTCTTTGATAGTGCTTTTTTCCGCTTCTGACGGCACTTCTCCTTAACTTCAGGATGATCTAAGGTTTTATCAATGTGCTGGCGATGAAGTTCAAGATGTGCATCAGCAGACAGACGAATCAGATTCGTGGGATTATTGTTTCGCTTGTTGAAGTCAACATGATGACAATGCTCACCACTTTCTAAGGTGTATTTTCCTTGCCAGCGGTTATACCAATCTGCAAGCATGTGGGTAAACAGCCAAGAATTTGATCGAGGATCCCAAACCCTTTCGTAGCCATCGATCGTAATTCCCAAATCAGCGCTGCTAGATGCTTTTCGATAAAGTGGCATTAGGGAATCATCGGGAGTTAACGCCTGTGCCTCTTTATACTCACCATTGCGGAGCATGAAACGGTGATCGGGGGTGCAGATAATCACCTCGCCGTTGTCAAGGGTGAGCTTAATGACTTCAGCATTTGTTTTAGTTTTGCGGACGTTGACCAGTCGCTCAATACCAATCGTGCCATCGTGGCGAATTGTGTAGCCAAAATGCTCCTTGCCTGCCGCTTGTTCTGCCATTAACTCCACAAAACTGAGGCAACGGCCATCGGCGAGAGCCACCTTTGTATCACCAGCAAAGCAGCCACCGGCAGAATCACCTTCGACAATGAAAATTTCCGAGACAGCGGGATCCCGTGAACTGCAATCCGCCAATTTCCCCGGCAGCGTCGAAGACTCCAGCACCGACTTGCGCCGTACCATTTCCCGTGCCCGCCGCGCCGCTTCAGCCGCATTAAAGGCTTGGATGGCTTTTTCCAAAATCGTGTCGGTGACGGTCGGATGAAAGTCAAGGTATTCCGTTAGGGCTTCGCCCACAATGGCATCCACAATGCCGCGTACTTCGGTATTGCCCAGCTTGGTTTTTGTTTGCCCTTCAAATTCGGGGTTGGGTACCTTGACGGAAATGATCGCTGTCAGGCCTTCGCGAATGTTTTCCCCCGCCAAATTGGCATCCCCCTCCTTGAGTTTATTGCGCTTGCGGCCAAGGGCATTGAGGGTCCGCGTTAGGACTGCCTTTAGCCCCTCCATGTGGGTACCGCCATCAATGGTGCGGATATTATTGGCAAAGCCTAGCAGGTTTTCACTGTAGGCATCGGCACACCACTGTAGGGCTGCTTCCACCTGCACATCGTTTTTTTCCCCCTGAATGTAGATGATCTCTGGGTGAAGGGGTTCCTTTTCCTGCACCATGTAGCGGACATATTCACGGATACCGCCTTCATAGCAGTAGGTTTCACTCAAGGGGGGCGTAACGCGCAAATCCTTGAAATCAATACGAATGCCGGCATTGAGATAGGCCAGTTCCCGCAGCCGTGTCATCAGCACCTTGGCGTCAAATTCAATCGTTTCTGTGAAAATCTGGCGATCAGGAAAGAAGGTCACTGAGGTACCCCGCCGTTCCTCACTATCGGGGGTCTTTTCGAGGGGAGTAATGGGAACCCCCCGTTCATAGCGCTGATGATGGACAAAACCATTACGCCAGACCGTCACTTCTAGCCATTCCGAGAGGGCGTTGACCACAGAGACACCCACACCGTGCAACCCCCCTGAGACTTTGTAGCCACCATCGCCAAACTTGCCCCCGGCGTGGAGCACCGTCATCACCGTCTCAACCCCAGAGACGCCGGTATCGGGGTGAATATCCGTTGGAATCCCGCGCCCATTGTCGGTGACCGTGACGGAGCCATCAGCATTGATCTGAACTAGAATGGTGGAACAGTATCCTGCTAAGGCTTCATCAACGGAGTTGTCCACGACTTCATAAACCAAGTGGTGGAGTCCCTTGGGGCCAGTGCTGCCGATGTACATCCCCGGTCGGGTTCGTACGGGTTCAAGGCCTTTGAGCACCCGCAACTGGGCAGAGGAATACTCGGCGGTCATGGCAACTCCCTAACTGCTATAGAATCGAGGCAAATGCGTCTTCACTTGCCTAAATGTCAAATCTGACCTAAATTTTAGCACATAAGGGTTATAGGCGATTCTAGGAAATTTTCAGGCTGTATTTGAGTGGGGGATGCAGGGCTAATTGTTATTGGGGGGGCAACGGCCACCGGCAAAACGGCACTGGCGATCGCCCTCGCGCAGCAATTGAACAGTGTGATTTTGAGTGCCGACTCCCGCCAAGTCTATCGCGGCTTTGATGTTGGCACCGCCAAGCCCACCCCTGCCCAACAACGCCAAGTGCGCCACCACCTCATTGATATTTGTGACCCCCGCGATACTCTGACCCTGGCCATTTATCAAGCCAAAGCCCAAGCCCTGATTGCCCACTACCATGCCCAAGGGATCACGCCCCTCTTGGTGGGGGGGACAGGATTGTACATCCGCAGTATTACCCAAGGGCTAACGATGCCCCAAGTCCCACCGCAACCACATCTACGGGCACAGTTGATGGCTCTAGGTCAGCAGGAATGCTATCAATGGCTTCAGCAGGTGGATCCTGTGGCGGCGCAACGCATCCATGCCCACGATCACGTGCGTACCCTGCGGGCTTTGGAAGTCTATTACGTAACGGGGGTACCCCTCAGCCAGCAGCAGCGGCGCGAACCGCCTCCCTATCCGATTTGGTACTTTGCCCTAGCGGGGGGCGATCGCCAACAGCAGCGGGCACGGATTGAAGAACGCACCCAGCAAATGCTGGCCATGGGATGGCTCGATGAAATTCGGCAACTGCAAGCGCAGTACGGTGATGAACTGCCCCTATTAGATACACTGGGCTATCGCGAGATGCGCCAATATCTGCGGGGAGAACTCACCCTTGAGGCGGCGATTGCCCTCACGGTACAGCACACCCAACAATTTGCCAAACGGCAGCGGACGTGGTTTCGGGCAGAACCCGGCATCCATTGGCTGCAAGCCACCACCCTAGAGGAGCAACTAGCAGAGATTCAAGCACAACTGGGAATATAGCCCAGCACCACCTCAACAAAGCGGCGGATCAACTGATTGGCGTAGGGGGTAGGACGGGCTGTTTGCTTGAGTTTTTCCAGTTCGGCAGTGCCCAATTGATAGCGATCGCAATAACGGCTAATGCGGGCAATCAGGTCGCGATCGTCCACCTCGGGATGAAACTGAAAGCCATAAAAGGGCTTGCCCTCCAAGCGAAAGGCATGGTAGGGACACAACTCACTGTAGGCCAGTAAGGTCGCTCCCGCTGGCAGGGTCAAGGCGCGTTCCTGATGTCCGGAAATGGCCAAAAAGGGATTGGGAAAGCCAGCAAACAATGGATCCGCAACCCCTGCTGGGGTGAGATACAAAGGGTAGGTGCCCATTTCCATGGCCTCGCGATCCACAATCACTTGCCCTCCCAAGGCCTGCACTGCCAATTGAAAGCCAAAGCAGGAGGCCAACACGGGGATCTCCTGCTCAATACAGGCCAAAATTAAGTCCATTGCCGGCGGTACAAAGCGATAGATCTCTGGCTTGAGCACTGTGGCATCACTGGAGCCACCGATAAAAAGGGCATCAAAGCCTTGAATACAGTCGGGGGTAAAGTCAGCACACTCAAAGCCATTGAGCACTGTAAATTGCTCGGCGGCCAAACCGCTCAAGCGGATAAATTCTGCCAATTCCTCCTGCTGCGTAGTGCGATCGCCCCGTGCCTGAAGCAGTAGAATCCGTAGGGACTTCACCGTTCTCTAGCGTTTAGAAATCTCAATGGGCTGAGGGGTCGGTGGACGTTGGGTGTCCACGAAACTAAAAACCAGAGACGTTTCAAAAAGTCCCACGATTTGCTTGAGGGTTGGCTGCATCCGCGTTTTGCCCGTCATGCCATAGGCCACAGCAAGGCCACAGGCGCCCTCAAGGTCATTGACCTCCTTGATCCAATCGAGGAGCAGCGAACCACTTTCGGGGTCAAAGGTATCCAAAAGCCAAAGATGGTTGGCATTGGTTTGGGCAAGGAGCATGACTATTTGCTCGGGACCTGAGAGGGGAAAGACCGTTAGATGGTGAATGCCGCCCTCCTCAGCAATTTTGGCGGCGAGCGTCTCCGCTGCGGCTTTTTTGGTTTGAATCGTCAACACGGGATAGCCCTCAAACGCCTCGGGAATCTCCCCCCGTTGATGGTAAGAGACGGCTGCTTGTAATTCCTGTAGCTCTTTCGGCGGAAACAACTTAAAGAGGATATAGGCTTCCCCCGGAATTGCTTCCGTATCAATGGGAATCTGGTGCTGTGATTCGCTCTCCTCAGGGTCACCATTGATTTCTGCCATCATCGCTGGCACTGTTGCCACGTGCACCTGATAACTAAGGGCAGAATGGCGGGGTGAAGGAATCTTGAACCTCAGGTCTAGTTCAGGGCACTCCTCCTTCTCAAACTGTTTCTTGGTCTTTTTCCAGAATTTGATCAGAGCCTCGATTGCCACATAGACCATTTCCGCTTCTTCAGGGGCGTAAAAGGGTCGCATTCCCTCCAAAGGATGGATGACACCCGGTTCAATGGTGTAAAGATGCCCCTTGAGGACAAAAGAGAGATCATTGCCTAAATCCCCTTCGTCAACCTCGGAAAAATTCAAGAAGAGACAATCGTTGCGCAGAACCGTTTCCTCTAAGCGCTCATCATCGTCTTCGTCAATGTAGGGATATTCTTGATCAATCTGCTGCCAAAAGTTGCGTAGTGCCTCCTCCCCGCGGTAGAGCATTAGACCAAAGTCACGGTTGGCCCCTTGGGGGTTCACCAGTACCGCAAAGAGGGTGGGAGAGTCCCAAGCGTCGCAGTGGAGTTTAAGGGGGGTAAGACTGTCTAGGCGCCGCCAGATGTCCAGTTGAGCAAATTCCCTAATTTTCTGTTTGTACAGAGAAACATATTCAGGGGGGAGCACCTCGATATCTTCATCATCACTGGTGACTTCCGCCGCAATGAATTCAAAAAATTCAGCCAGCAGGGGAATGTGGGCTTGATACTCCACCTGAATATCGAGAGGAGCCACCACACCGCGCAGAAAAAATTGCAACTCGCGGTCATCAACGATGATGGTGTGGGGACGGCAGGGCTGAGCTTGGGGATGGCGGGGATATTCGATCGCCTGCACCAACAGCCGCATCAGTTGCTCTGGGGTGGGTGGAAACTGACCCACCTCCATGCTGCGTACCCCCTGATCCTTGGGATCGAGCCAAGCCGCACAAAAGACCTCGTCGTTCTCGCTGTCCAGCCTGCGGCCGCCACCGACCCAAATGGCGGCAACTTGCGGTACATTCAACAGACGACGGATGGTCGCAGCGGGTAGGCTCACAGGGCGATCGCTCCCAATTCGATAACCTTTCCACTCTAGCAAATGACGCAAATGGGTCGCACTAAGTATTTATTGGGGTTTGATCCAGGGCGGGACAAGTGTGGGTTAGCCCTTGCCCTTGGTCAAGAAGTGGTGCGCTATGAAGTGGTGGCCAGCGATCGCGCGATCGCCCGTGTCCAAGAGTGGCATCAAGCCTATCCATTTGAACAGGTGATTATGGGCAATCAAACCACCTCCCGCCAGTGGCAGCAACAATTGCAAGCGGCTTTGGCTGTAGAAATTATTCCAGTGGATGAGCGCAATAGTACCCTAGATGCCCGCGATCGCTATTGGCAACTCTTTCCGCCCCAGGGTTGGCAGCGGCTGATTCCCAAGGGGTTGCGCCTGCCCCCCCGACCCATTGATGATATTGTCGCCATTGTGCTGTTAGAACGCTACTGTGGTTATCCCCTGCTGCTCAGTCAGAGGCAATAAACTTTATAATTGTCAGGTTATGGTACAGCACGGCAGCCGTGGAGAAAGGCACCCTCATTGAATTTCGGGTCAATAACCAGCGTCGCTTGGCGGTGATCGATCGCCCCGAAGGTAAAAAGCATTGGATTGCCATTGATCAGCATTTACAAGCCCACACCATTCATCCGCGCCAACTGACCTTTACGGTGCCCGAGGAGCGGTTTCGTCCCCAAGAGATTCCCACATTTTGGCGGCAGGTACAGCCGCTCTTGGATGCCGACAGTCTAGAAGTGGCTTGGGAAATTATCCGCGAGGAAAACCGCCCCATTACGCCAGCGGATCTAGCGGAGCTGCTTTTTTCGGAGCGATCGGCGGTGGCCTGCTATGCGGCCTACTATCTCCTTAGCGAGGATCGTTTCTACTTCAAGCTCAAGGGGGAAACCTACGAGCCTCGACCGGCTGCCCAAGTGGCAGAACTCAAACATCAAAGCGAGCGGGAAGCCCAACGCTTGGCGGAGGAAGTTAGCTTCCGTGAACATTTGACCCAAGCCCTGAAGGGCGAAGCCGTGGCGTGGTCTGCCAGCGATCGCAAACGCCTTGAGCAGTTAGAACGTTATGCTATAGCCATTGAACCCAGTGGCCAACACCAAGCAGCCATTGACCTCCTCAGTGAATTGCAGCGTCCCACCCAACCCTTGGGCGCTTTCCAACTGTTGGTGGATCTCGGCCTCTGGTCAGAGCACGAAAATCTGTTCCTGCGCCGGAGTCAAATTGACGTTGAATTCTCTGCCAAGGTACTTGCTGTGGCCCATGAACGCCTCACCTCACCCCCTACAGATATTGACGCTCCCCTGCGCCGCGATCTCACCCATCTCAAGGTCTATACCATCGACGACGAAAGCACCCAAGAAATTGACGATGGCCTCAGCCTCGAAGTCGTGGGCGATCGCCAAAAGCTGTGGATTCACATTGCCGATCCCACCCGCTGGGTGATGGTGGATGATGTCTTGGATCAGGAGGCTCGCCGCCGCGCCACAACGGTCTATCTACCGACGGGGATGATTCCCATGTTTCCCACGGAGTTGGCCACAGGACCGATGAGTTTGGTCGCGGGACAAACCTGTTGTGCGCTGAGTTTTGGCATTCTTTTAGCCGACAACGGCGAAGTGCTGGAGTACGAAATTTGCCCCAGTTGGATTCGCCCCACCTATCGCCTGAGCTATGACGATGTGGACATGATTTTGGAGCAGGGGGTGACTGGGGAAGCGGATCTGCTGGCGATCGCCCAATGGGGACAGCGGCGTAGTGAGTGGCGACAACAACGGGGAGCGATTCGCATTAATATCCCTGAACCCAACATTAAAGTGGCTGGTGAAGAGGTGGAAATCTCGCCCCTCCATGACTCCCCCGCCCGCCAACTGGTGGCAGAAATGATGATTCTTGCCGGTGAAGTAGCCGCCCATTTTGGCGCCCGTGAGGGCATCCCTCTGCCCTTTCGCAGTCAATCACCGCCAGAACTGCCCCCAGAGGAGGAATTGTTGCAACTGCCCGCTGGAATGGTGCGGGACTGTGCCATTCGTCGCTGTATGCCCCGCAGTGAAATGAGTACCCAACCCAATCCCCACGCCAGTCTGGGTCTTGATGCCTACTGCCAAGTGACCTCCCCGATTCGTCGCTACACGGATCTGCTGGCACACCGTCAGATTAAAGCCCACCTGCGGGGAGAAAGGCCGCCCCTGACACCAGAACAACTCAATGAAATTTTATTGGGACTGATGTCTTCGGTTCAGGAGTCCGCTTTGGTGGAGCGGCAGACCAATCGTTATTGGTGCCTAGAGTACTTGCGGCGGCATCGCGAAGAGGTGTGGCGGGGCATTGTGCTGCGTTGGTTGCGTCCGGAGGAGGGACTGGGGCTAGTGCTGCTGGAGGATTTGGGGCTAGAACTGGCCATGCGCTTTCAACGGCAGGCAAAGTTGGGAGAATCGGTACTGGTGCGGGTGAGTCGGGTTGATCCGCGAGGCGATCAAATTTGGCTGGAGGAAGTGCCCCCAGATGCACTGACCTCAACAGAAACGGTCGCTTTATCTTCAACATGATCCCGATGAGAAAATGGCAATGCATGCAGGGGTGTGGCGCCTGTTGTTACCTTGAGTTGCGCGATCGCTCAGAAGTGCCCACCATTCTCAATGCAGAGGAATTTGCCCTCTACCAATCCCTCATTGGTGCCGATGGCTGGTGTATTCACTTTGACCCCCTCAGCCGCTGCTGCCGCATCTACGAGAATCGCCCCCGCTTTTGCCGCGTCACGCCAGAAGTCTTTGAGGATTTGTATGGGATTACGCCTGAGGAGCTAGACGAGTTTGCCATTCAGTGCTGCTGCGAACACATTCACGATCGCTACGGTGAGCGGAGTTTTGAACTGCTGCGCTATGAATATCTGGTGGGTCAGGGCGTAGATCCCCCGCAGGGGGAGGAGGCTCCCTAGGGCTGTCCTTTGTGAACGGACACCTATAATGACAGCAAATGACAACAGTTGTGTGCAGCCAGAGCCTATGGATGACTATCGGATGCGGGTGAACTTGGTCGAAGGCTCGGTGAGTTTTCGCTTCTCTCGGACAGCCGCAGAGGCCCTACGGCAAGAGATTCAGACTTTAATGGAACGCATGCGGGCGATCGCCCATGCCAAAGCCAGCGGTACTCCCCTGTCTCCCCAAGCGGCCATGGAATATCAGCACGTGGGCGAGGTCTTCCTCGAAGTGTTTTGTAATCCCAATATCTGGCCCAATCCCTATGCCGCCAAGGTTCTATTGACCGTGCGAGATGATCGCATGCGCCTGACGACAGAGGCAGAGCTAAATCGTCTCGTGGAAGACCTCAACCAGTTTCTCGAAAGCGCTCCCCCCTAGGGGGACAACATCTGTTAGGTTGAGGATATGGTTACTCTTCCTAAGGCTGGCCGCTCTGGCCGTTTTCGTCGCCTCTTGGCCTATTTGCGTCCTCACCAAACAAAAATTTGGGGGGGGATTGTTGCGCTTTTTATCGTCAACCTTTTGGGCACCTATTTGCCGCTGCTCATTGGTACTGCGGTTGATGAATTGCAGGCCAAGTTTGACTTTCAGCGGGTGGTGTTCTATGCCCTGCTGCTGATTGGCTTAGCCTCGCTGATGTGGCTGATTCGCATGGCCTCGCGCCTCTGGATCTTTGGTGCTGGGCGATTGGTGGAATTTGACCTCAAGCAACGGCTCTTTGAGCATCTGCTGCGTTTAGAACCCAGTTACTTTGCGGAGAATACCCCCGGGGATCTCATTAGCCGTGCCACCAGTGATGTGGATAATATTCGCCGTCTGGTGGGTTTTGCCCTTTTGAGTGCGGCGAACACCGTGTTTGCCTACGGTATGACCCTGCCCGTGATGCTGGCAATTCATCCGGGGTTGAGCTTGGGGGCGATCGCCGTTTATCCAGCGGTTCTTTTTATTGTCCAAACCTTTAGCGATCGCCTGCGGGCAGAGCAGCTCGATGTGCAACAAAGCCTCGCGGAACTCAGCGATCTCATTCAAGAGGACATGAGTGGCATTGCCCTGATTAAAATCTATAGCCAAGAAGCCAATGAACAACGCCAATTTGACCAGTTAAATCAAGACTTACTCCGCAATAACTTGGTCTTGGCTAAAACTCGCAACATTCTCTTTCCCCTCTTGGGGGGGATGGTCAGCTTTAGTTTGCTGATTTTGCTGTGGTTTGGCAGCCGCATGATTGCAGCCAACACAATTCAGGTGGGGGATTTTATTGCCCTACTGCTGTACATTGAGCGGCTCATTTTCCCGACGGCACTCTTGGGCTTTACGATTACCACCTACCAACGGGGGGAAGTGAGCATTGACCGGATTGAAGCCATCTTGAGCGTGGAACCCCGCATTACCGATGCCCCAGATGCCATTGCTTTACCCCGCGATCGCGTTCAGGGACACCTGCGTTGTCAGAATCTAACTTTTACATATCCCAATCGCCGCACCCCTGCCCTCAATCAACTTAGTTTTGAAATTCAAGCAGGGGAAATGGTGGCGATCGTTGGCCCCATTGGCTGCGGCAAATCCACACTGGCCAGTGCCCTGCCTCGACTCTTGGAGATTGCCCCGAATCAGATTTTTCTGGATGGCATCGACATTACGCAGCTGCGCCTTGCTGATCTGCGGGGGGCGATCGCCTACGTGCCCCAAGAAAGCTTTCTCTTTAGCACCACAATCAAAAACAACATTCGCTACGGCGAACCCGATGCCACGGAGCTAAAGGTGATTGCCGCCGCCAGCCAAGCCCAAATTCACAATGAGATCCTCAACTTTCCTAAGCAGTACGACACCCTTGTGGGCGAGCGGGGCATTACCCTCTCTGGGGGACAGCGTCAACGAACCGCCTTAGCCCGTGCCCTACTGGTGGATGCGCCGATTTTAGTCCTCGATGATGCCTTGGCCAGTGTTGATAACCAAACGGCTAGCCAAATTTTGCAAGTGCTGCGGGAACAACGGCGCACACGCACGGTGCTCTTTATTTCCCATCAATTGTCGGCAGCGGCAACCTGCGATCGCATTCTGGTCATGGATCAAGGGCGCATTGTTCAACAGGGTACCCATGATGAACTGGTGGCAGCAGGGGGGTTATATCAATCCCTTTGGCAGCAGTATCAGTTAGAAAGCTCCCTTGGATAACTGGATCGCCTGCTGGAGAATGCCAATTTCCCATTAGAAGGGGGCAACCCTGACGGCTACCCCTAGCTTCAGTATCATTAAGAATAGACAATATCGCTAAAAGCTAAAAGGAACTACTGCCCTGGTGTTTGCGGACTGGGGGACTCGGTTGGCGTTTGGTTATCGGTACCACCGCCGCCACCACCACAGGCAACCAGCGTTGTCGAAAAGCCCACTAAAATTAACCCTAAGGCGGCGAGTTTGTAAAGAAATTTCATAGAACTCCTCACGGCAGATAATTAGGCAAGGATTGGACAGTTCTTTTCTACCAATTCTGCTCGGGGATTGGCAACTCTGTGGCAACGATTGGTCTATAGAGATTTCCCTCAAAAGTGCCACCACATCCTAGAAAGCAACTATACCCCCTATGACAACTGAGCGATTACAAAAAGTCCTTGCCCATTGGGGAGTGGCCTCGCGACGCCATGCAGAAATACTCATCCGCAGTGGTCAGGTCTTCGTGAATGGTCAGCGGGCAAAATTGGGGGACAAAGTGGATCCCACGCGCGATCGCATTGAATACAAAGGACAACCCCTGAACCCACCCCGCCCACCCCAACGGCTCTACCTGCTGCTCCATAAGCCCAAGGGGGTTCTCTGTACCTGTCACGATCCCCAAGGGCGCACCACCGTTTTGGATCTTTTGCCGCCTAGGTATCAGGGTGTGGCCGGTCTTCATCCTGTGGGTCGCTTAGATGCCGACTCTAGCGGTGCCCTGCTGCTCACCAATGATGGGGCGTTTACCTACTATCTCAGTCATCCCCGCCATCACATCCCCAAAACCTACCGCGTTTGGGTGCAGGGACAGCCTACGGAAGGGGTCTTGCAACACTGGCGAGAGGGCGTTCCCTTGGACGGGGTGATGACACTACCCGCAGCCGTTAAGCTCCTGCGCACCGAGGGCGATCGCTCCCTCTTGGAAATCATCCTGCACGAAGGTCGCAACCGCCAGATTCGCCGTGTGGCCGATCAGCTGGGTTATCCTGTTGTTGCCTTGCAACGGATCGCGATCGGCCCAGTTCACCTCGGCAATCTTCGCCCCAGAGCCGTTCGCCCCCTCAGCCGCCGTGAATTGGCCGCCCTTGCTTATCCAGCCAACCGCGAAGGCTCAGCCTGAGAGCCAGTCATTTTGGGTGGAATATGCTGCACCGGATGATCGGGATGGGTGGCTTCCCATTCGGCAAGAAATTCCTGTGTGTCTTTGACGGGCGGTAAGGGCAACGAGCCACCGGGACCCGCCAAGGGGCGCAATCCATTCAACTCCGCTAAGATGGCTGTGCCGTTGTTAATAACCACCGCCAAAATCGGGTCAAGGGCAAAGAAGACCCCCGACAGCAGCGCACCAATATTAGGAATGGCCACGATCGCTGTATTTTGCCAGACAATTTCCATTGCCTGCTTGGCAATCCGAATCGCAAGGGTCAATCCCCGCAAGTCATCCTCCATGAGCACCACATCGGCGGTTTCACGGGCAATATCGGTTGCCCCGGCAAAGGAAATAGAGACATCGGCATAGGCAAGAGCGGCAGAGTCATTGATACCATCGCCACAGAAAGCCACGACTTTACCGCTGTCATGGAGGGCACGCACCACCTCCACTTTCTTTTCCGGGAAGGCTTCGGCGTAGATATGCTCAGGGGCAATGCCTAAGTCTTTGGCCACCGCACGGGCAACGCGGCCAATGTCACCCGTCAGCATATGGGGAGTAATGCCTGCCCCCTTGAGTTCACGGATGACTTCAGGACTTTCATTGCGGATTGGGTCACTGTAGAGAATCACCCCAATCAAACGCCCATCCCCGGCCACATAGACAATTGACGCCCGCCCAGAATCGAGATCGGGGAAACGTTCATTGAGATCAATCAGGCAAATGTTTTCCTGCTCCATCATGCGGCGGCTGCCCACCCGCAGATCCACACCCCGCACTTTTGTGGCCACACCGAGGCCAACGCGGTATTCCCAGTCTTCACAGTCAAAGAGGGGCTGATGGGTTTCGCGAGCATGGCGGACAATGGCTTCAGCCACAGGGTGGGTGAGTCCCTGCTCGGCACTAGCGGCCATACTGAGAATGTCATCAGCACTGAAGCGCGGATCCATGACTTTAATATCCGTCACGCCAGCATGACCTTGGGTCAGGGTGCCCGTTTTATCAAAGACAATCGTGTCAATTTGCGCCAGTTTTTCAATCGCCCGACCACTGCGAATGAGAACGCCATGTTGGGCTGCATAGGTGAGCGCCGACAAAATCGTGGTAGGCACCGAGACCCGAATCCCTGTACCGAGGTCAAGGGTCAGCAGGGCGATCGCCCGATTGAGATCCCCTGAGAGTAAGCCAACACCTGTGCCAATGGCCAAGGTTGGAATGACGGCTTGGTTGGCCACCATGGCAGCATAGTTTTCAATGCGCGTGTCATGCACCGGTGCCGACTGCATTAAGTTCACAATCACACCTGCACGGGTATTGTTGCCTACTCGCTCCGCTAAGATCACCAGTTGCCCCTCGACCAGCAGCGTTGACGCAAAAACCTCCATTCCCTCGCTGCGCGTTACCGGCACCGATTCACCCGTGAGTTTGCACTGATCAATGAGACCTGTACCCCGCAGGATGATGCCGTCAACGGGAATTTGATCCCCTGGATAGACAACCACGCGATCGCCCTCGACAAGGTCTTTCACTTCAACTTCAACCTCAACCCCGTCCCGTTCCACAAAGGCGGTTTTGCCGAGGCAATCCAGCAAATCAAGGTTGGCGCGCTCCGATCCCCGTGCCGTGAGGTCGCGGATCACTTCCCCCCCCTCAATCAGACCCAGCATAAAGGAGGGGGCAAAATAGTGCCCTTGCATGGTGTGGAGGGAAATTGCCAAGCCATCGAGGAAGTCAATCGTTAACTGTTTCTCCTCTTGAATCGCTTCCCATGCTCGCCGAAACACCGGCATTGCCCCGGCAATCACCACACTGGCAATCACATAGCCGGGAATCGGTACCCCCATCAGGGAGGCCACACTCAACCCCAAGCCCAGAGCCGGTAAGCCCAAGCGTTCCCAATAGTTAATTTCGTGAGCTTCCGCCGCAGGGGTGGCCTTCTCAGTACTTAGGGCGGGAAGATCTGGATTGGCCGCCACTTGAATCGACTCAAAAATTTGCCCTTGAATCGTTGCTAGGGCTTCCCCAAAGAGCTTGGGATTATATTCCACCACAAGGGAGCGGGCAGGGGGGTTAATGCGTGCCGTTGTCACTGCGGGTAAACTGCCCACAATGTAGAGCAGCCGTGCCCCATATTCAGCATCAAAGCCCAAGCGCGGAATGCGAATCCGAAAGCGACCCCTAATCCAATGCACAACTTGATAGTGAACGGTCTCTGTGGTGATAGGGTGGGTGAGTACTTCAGACTGCGGGGAACGACTTCGGGCAATAGTGGTCATAATGGATTCCTACGAATGGTCGGGCAAGTGAAGCTGGCTAAAAGTCTTAGTAATCGTTTTCCCCCAATTGTGGATGATAGACACCAAAATTGAGTCAAATTAAACCAGTCTTAGACAAGAAAGGCAATGCAATACAGGACACTTTATAGCTTAGGTCATCCTTAAGCCATTTCAGTTTTATCGGGCATCTATCGTACAATCTAGCTGCATATTGAGGAACAAGCAGATGATGGATACGGCGATCGCAACGATTCGTGCCCGCGAAATTCTCGACTCGCGGGGGCGCCCCACGGTAGAAGCAGAAGTTGAACTGGATTGTGGCATTGTTGGACTGGCGCAGGTTCCTAGTGGTGCCTCAACGGGGAGTTTTGAAGCCCATGAACTGCGGGACGGCGATCCCAAGCGCTATGGTGGCAAAGGTGTCCTCACAGCGGTGGAAAACATTGAAACCACGATTCTCAGTGCCCTTGTGGATCTCAACGCCCTTGATCAGACAGTGATTGACCAGTGCCTCTTGGAACTGGATGGCAGTGAGAACAAATCCAACCTTGGCGCCAATGCCATTCTTGCGGTTTCCCTTGCCACGGCCAAAGCAGCCGCAGAATATCTCGGTCAACCCCTCTACCGCTATTTGGGGGGGCCTCTGGCCAATGTCCTCCCCGTGCCGATGATGAATGTGATCAACGGGGGTGCCCATGCCGCCAACAACATTGACTTTCAGGAATTCATGATCATGCCCATTGGTGCCCCTAGTTTTCGGGAGGGACTGCGCTGGGGGGCAGAGGTTTTTGCCGCTCTGAGTAAAGTGCTAGCTGATAAGGGGTTACTGACCGGGGTGGGGGATGAAGGGGGCTTTGCGCCTAACCTCGACTCCAACCAAGCGGCCTTGGATATTTTACTTCAGGCGATTGAAACCGCAGGTTACACCCCCGGCACTGACGTTGCCCTTGCCCTCGATGTCGCCGCCAATGAATTTTATGAAGACGGCAAATATGTGTTTGATAATGCCAGCCGCACTGGCTCTGAGTTAATTCGCTACTATGAAGAATTGGTGAGCAACTATCCCATTGTCTCGATTGAGGACGGCTTGCAGGAGGAGGACTGGGATCACTGGGCACTCTTGACCGAAACCCTTGGCAGTCGTATTCAACTCGTGGGGGATGACTTGTTTGTCACCAATCCCAAACGCTTACAACGGGGGATTGACAATGGCGTGGCCAATGCCATCTTGATTAAACTCAATCAGATTGGTTCCTTGACAGAAACGCTGCAAACCATTGATCTGGCGACTCGCAAGGGCTACCGCTCGGTGATTAGCCACCGCTCTGGCGAAACCGAAGATACCACGATTGCGGATTTGGCTGTAGCTACCCGTGCGGGTCAAATTAAAACCGGTTCCCTCTGCCGCAGTGAACGGGTTGCCAAGTACAATCGCCTGTTACGCATTGAAGCGGAACTAGGGGATCAGGCAGTCTATGCGCCCACGGTGGGCTTGGGGCCGCGCTAGGTGATTCGTGCCCGCAAACGGTTTGGCCAGCATTGGCTGCGTAGTGAATCGGTTTTAGCTCAGATCATTGCAGCGGCTGAACTGCACGCGGGCGATCGCATCCTAGAAATTGGTCCCGGTTGGGGTGCCCTCACTCGCCCTCTTCTAGCCAGTGGTGCTGAGGTGGTGGCCGTTGAACTGGATCGGAATCTGTGCAGTAAGTTGCGGCAGCGGTTCAGCGGGGATCGATTTCAGTTGATTGAGGGGGATATTCTCAAAGTTGATTTAGCCCCCTTGAACTGCCACAAAGTGGTGGCCAATATCCCCTACAACATCACAGGGCCGTTACTGGGGCATCTGCTTGGCAGTATTGCCCGACCGCGTCGCCCGGCCTTTGAGCGGTTGATTCTACTGGTGCAAAAAGAAATTGGCGATCGCCTGATGGCCACCCCCGGTAGCAAGGCCTACGGTGCCCTCTCCGTACGGGTGCAATTTCTGGCCACCTGTGAGCCGGTCTGTGCAGTGCCCCCCCGCGCCTTTCAGCCGCCGCCTAAGGTGGATTCTGTGGTGATCTGTCTGCGACCCCACGCGACACTGCCAAGGGTGCGATCGCCCCAATGGTTAGAAACGTTGCTGAAACAGGGGTTTGCCACTCGCCGTAAGATGCTGGCCAATGCCCTCAAGTCCCTTGTCGAACCCGATCAAGTGCGCCAAGCGCTGCTTCAGTTGGGGCGAGATGTCAATAGCCGCGCCGAAGCCCTTAGCTTGGAAGACTGGCTAGCCCTCAGTGAACTCCTACAGCAGCCCCACCAAGATTAACAAAATCCCCAACCCACCACAGGCGGCAGCGCCAATGGTTGAATAGAGTACGGCATTACTGGTGTCTTGACTCAGGCTGTCTTCTGATTTCAGGGAGACAAAGAACTTTTGTCCCTTGACGGTGGGACGTTCAATGCGTAGCGTGCCCGTTTGATCACTGGCGGTGCCCACGACCAACACCTGCCGATCCACTGGCGTGATCCATTCCTGATAGCGATAACCAATGGTATTGCCACTGCCAAAGGTGAGGCTGCCCACGTTTACTTGGAAGCTGCCAAAGCCAAAGCGGGCAGTGTTATTGGCGGGTCGAAATTCATCGAGGACTTGGACTGTTTCCATATCAGCCCCCCGCGGATCCACTTCAATCTCGCCGTAGCGATCGCGCACGCGGAAGGGAATGGTTTGGCTATTGCTGCTAATCGTGTCGGAGCGGCGTTCAGTGCGCCAGCGGGTGCGGCCTTCGCTATCGGTTTCGCGCACCTGTTCTTCATACTCGCGGCTGACACACATGCGGTAATGGACGCAGGGCACCTGCTTTAACTCCGAGATCAGGGGCTGATCGACAACAATCTGACCAGAGACCTTCACATATTCCCGTAGGTTGCCACCGCCAATTTCCTGCGCCACCTGCTGTTGGAGCTGATGGAGATCCGCCGTGGTGGATGGCGTGGCTAGCTTAAGACTACGCAGCTTCAGGCGATAGTGGCGCTGTACAAAAAAGAGGGCAATCGCCGCAATTAGCAAAAGGCCACCAAAAATGCCCATCGGAGACTCCGCAACAGTAGCGCCGCCAATCCCTAGTTTAGCGATGGGTAGCCCATTATGTTATGGGGCGATCGCCCGCCCTTCGGGGTCTTCAAGGACAAAGCCAGCATCGGCAATCATTTGCCAGTCTTGGTGGGGGGCTTGGCCGGGGGTCGTTAGATAATCGCCGACAAAAATGGAGTTGGCAGCATAGAGGCCAAGGGGTTGCAGCGATCGCAGGTGTACTTCACGGCCACCGGCAATGCGAATCTCCTGACGCGGCAATAATAGGCGAAACAGCACCAAGATGCGTAAACAGTGGCGCGGATTGAGGTTGTGCTGTGTCCCAAGGGGTGTCCCCGGAATGGGAATCAGAAAATTCACTGGTACACTGGTCACCTGACGCTGCCGCAGGGAAAGGGCAAGATCAATGACATCGTCATCGGATTCCCCCATACCCAAAATGCCGCCAGAGCAAGTTGTAATTCCAGCGGCTTGGATATTGGCCAAGGTCTGGTCGCGATCGCTAAAGGTGTGAGTGGTGCAAATTTCGCCGTGGAAGTTTTCCGAGGTATTTAGGTTGTGATTGACGCGATCGACGCCTGCTGCCGCTAGCCGTGCCGTTTGCTCAGCGGTGAGTAAGCCCAAGCAGGCACAGATTTTCAGGGGATAGCGCTCCTTAACTGCCCGAATAGCAGCAAGTACCTGCTCAAAGACCTTCTCATTGGGCGATCGCCCGGAAATGACCATGCAAAAGGTACCAGCCTTGAGTTGGGCAGCGCGATCGGCCGCAGCAAGAATTTTTTCCTGCGAGAGCAGGGGATACTTTTCAATCTCAGCCGTGGAGATTTTTGATTGTGAGCAGTAGTGGCAATCCTCTGGACAGAGACCACTTTGGGCATTGAGCAGATAGTGCAGCCGTACCCGATTCCCCCAGTAGTGGTAGCGCACCCGATAGGCCGCCGCCAGTTGATTCAGGAGTTCAGTATCCGCGGCTTGTAACACCGCCCGCGCTTGATCGCGGCTGAGGCATTCATCGGCAAGGGCTAAATCGGCAAGGTGCTGCCAATCGGTCGTCAATACTGTGTTCATGGTTTTTTCTTAGCTACGGAGGGTCACGGCGTATTTTTCCACAAGGCTGTCGCGAATGCGCTGATGTAATTCATTCACCTCGGCCTCGGTGAGGGTGCGATCGCTGGCGCGGTAGGTGAGGCGAAAGGCCAAACTGCGCTGCCCTTCGGGAACACCAGTGCCACTGTACTCATCAAAAACCTCGACACTCTCAAGGAGGGAGTCGCGCCCGCCTGCAGCTTTCCAAATGGTGCGGCTGAGTTCTGCCACAGTGAGATCCGCCGGCGCAAAAAAGGCGAGGTCGCGATCGCTGGCGGGATAAGTTGAAAAGGGCTGAAAGATAATCTGGCGATAGCGTTCCTCAAGGCGGCTCAGGAATACCTCCAGATCCAGTTCAAAGACATACACCGCCGCCGGCAGGTCGAGGGTCGCCGCATACTGCGGGTGTAACTGGCCAAAAATACCGAGCCGTTCTCCATTCAAACAAAGGGCCGCCGTCCGCCCCGGATGCAAGCGTTCGTCTTGGCGATCGCTCTGATATTCCACATGCAAACCAAACCGCTGAAAGACACTCTCGAGAATCCCCTTGGCTTCATACCATGTGAGGGGTTGGGCTTGCTGTGAGCGGCGTACCCATTTCCCCTGCCACGGATCGCCACCGATGATGCCCCCAAGGCGATCGCTTTCCCAGAGACCCTCTTCATCTTGACCAAAAACACGGCCAATTTCAAAACCATTGAGGGGCGGATTCCCCTGTTCTTGGTTGTAGCGGAAGGCTTGGACGAGACCCGTAATTAGATCCGTACGCAGCGAGGAAAACTCCGCCACTAGCGGATTCACGACGGTCACTTGGTTGGGCTGACCACCTTTTACCCAAGAATAGTGCATCAATTCCGTCAGACCCGCCCCGCGAAAGGCCGCCCGTAGCTCCCGCAGTAGGGTGAGTTCCAGCGGTAGTGCTCCCAATTCCGATTGAGCGGGCAAGGTTTCCTCAAAGCGGTCGTAACCGTAGAGCCGCGCAATCTCCTCAATCAGATCCACCTCTCGCTCAATATCCCGGAAGCGGTAAGGGGGCACCGTCACCGACCACACCACTAACTCGTCCTCAAAGGTTTCTTGACGGCTGAGGTGAAAGCCAAGACGGCTGAGTAGCTCTTCAACGGTCTCTGCGTCCAAATAGGCGACTTCCTCGCTCTCCGCTTCGTCAGCAACCACGGCCCCCAACAGCCGGTGCACTTGTTCCAGCCGCAGGGTGAGGGTGCGCTCAAGGGGCGGACGCTGATCCGCTAGTGTAGTGTAGGTCACTGTCCCTTGAGCCACTTCAGTCAATAGGGCGATCGCTTCAGCGGTGGCCGCCTCTAGTTCTGCGGGGTTCACCCCCCGTTCATAGCGAGCCGAAGCTTCCGTGCGTAATCCTTGGGCGCGAGCCGATCGCCGAATCACTGGACTGGCAAAGAGTGCCGCCTCAAGGAAGACATTCTGCGTACCCTCGTAAACTTCAGTCTCTTCGCCCCCCATTACTCCGGCAAGGGCAACGGGCACATCCCCGGCGGTAATCAGGAGATTGTCGGCACTCAGCACCCGCTGCTCACCATCGAGGGTTTTCAGGGTTTCCCCGGCCTTGGCAAAACGCACGCCGACACTCACTGGGGTTTGGGTAGCAACCCCTTGCAACCGATCCCAATCAAAGGCATGGAGGGGCTGACCCCACTTCAGCAGGATGTAGTTGGTGATATCCACCACATTATTGATGGCACGCAAACCGGCAGCCTCTAAGCGTTGCTGGAGCCAATGGGGCGAAGGGGCAATCTGGACATTGGTGATCAGTGTGCCACAGTAGGCAGGGCAGGCTTGGGAGTCGGCGATCGCCAGCTGTACAGGTACCTTAGCACGGGACTTTTTGGGGGCGATCGCCTTTGGGGCGGGTAGCGTCAGGGGAGCACCAGTAAGTGCGGCCACTTCACGGGCAATGCCTACCATACTCAGGGCATCCGCACGGTTGGCAGTTGAGGTCAGGTGCAAAATCACATCATCCAAGCCGAGGAGAGGACGTACATCTTCCCCGACGGTTACTGCATCAGCGAATGTGTGAATGCCCTCAGACGCTTTGGTTAGCCCCAACTCAGCAAGGGAGCAAATCATCCCCTCAGATTTCACGCCCCGCAGTTTTGCCGGTCGAATTTTCAGATCAATTTTGGCCAGATATGCCCCCGGTAGTGCCACAGGTACATACAAGCCTGCGGCGGCATTGGGTGCCCCACAGACAATCGTGCGGGGTTCCCCTTGACCCACATCCACTTGGCAGACCCGTAATTTTTGGGCATTGGGATGGGGTTCACAGGCCAAAATATGACCCACCACAACCCCTTCCGCCCATGTGCGCCGATCTTCAATTTCTTCGACTTCAAACCCCGCCATCGTCAGGCGATCGGCCAAAGTCATCACATCGAGATCAACAGCCACTAATTCCCGTAGCCACCGAAGGGAAACCCGCATGGAATCCTCAACAAAACGTCATACTTTGCCATTCTTCTTCAGCCTACCAAAATTCGCCGCAGTGCTCCGCCTATACCGCAAAGCGGTTAGGTGGTAGTGAGGTGATAGGCGACCATAGGGAGCAGTCACTCAATCTCAGCTTGTTGCTGGATATATTGAGCTAGCACCGAACATCGGGCGCGACTAATAGCTATAGTCCACTCATGCTCACCCTGACGTACGAGTACAGGCTAAAACTAACCCAGCAGCAGGCCAAGCAGATCGACTACGATCTAGACGTGTGTCGCCAAGTTTGAAATGATGCGCTGAGGGAGCGCAAAGACTGGATTGCTTCGCGCAAATGTCCAGTCAATGCCTGCTCTGTGCCTAGCGAGTACATCATCCCAGCGGATGCCCCCTACCCCAGCTTCAACGTGCAGTGTCAACGATTCACCCAAGCAAAGCAGTTCAACCCTGATTTAGCGTCGGTTAACGCCCAAGCATCAGCAAGTCTTGAAGCGGGTGGTTGGCCTCGATGTTGGCTTGGAATACTTTCTCTCCACCTCGGACGGACTTCAACTAGCACGGCCTAGGTTTTTCGTAGAGATGCAACGCAAGCTTCAATTGCTGCAACGCAGACTGAAGCGGAAACAGATTGGGTCAGCCAACTGGAAGAAGATTCAACGCAAGGTGGCGAAGCTGCATGAACAGATTGCCCGCACCCGCAGGGACTGTCACTTCAAGGTTGCCCACCAACTTTGCGACGGGGCTGATGTGATTGTGGTGGAGGATTTGAATCTGATTGGCCTCAGTCGTGGGACGCTGGGCAAGCACATGCTGGATGCGGGTCATGGGCCATTCCTGAACTCGGTGTTGCCTTGGGTGGCCTGCAAGCGTGGCAAGGTGGTTGTCAAGGAGAAAGCAGCGGGCACCTCTCAAGAGTGTCCCAACTGTGGCGAAGCAGTCCGCAAAACGCTATCAATCCGTTAGCATGAGTGCCCCTGTGGCTGTTCAATGCCTAGGGATATTGCCGCTGCATTCGTGTTGCGGAATCGATTGATAGGCGGTGGGGCGTACCGTCTTGAAAATGCCCCTGGAGAGGTTCTGGCGGGGATGACTTTCGGGTCATCTAGTCAAGACTCTGTGAACGGGGAATCTCCTGCTATACGCCTAGCGTTAGCGGGATGAGCGTCAATCTCCTGTGATGGCATTACACAAGTGTAAGTCGGTATGAAGCAAGGATTTCAAGAACGATCGCCGATGCCAAGGGGTCAGGCCGTACTGATCAAGGGCTTGACGGTGTTGGGGGGTGCCGTAGCCCACATTGCGTTCCCAGCCATACTGGGGATAACGCCGAGCTAAGCGTGCCATGAAGCGATCGCGCCGTACCTTGGCAATAATCGAGGCACAGGCAATACTATAGCTGTGGCGATCGCCCCCGATAATGGCCGTTACCTTTTCAAAGGGCGCTGTTTTTGTTAATTTGCCGTCAATCAGGGCATGATCCCAAGGGGCAACCCGCGCTAGGGCACGCGCCATGGCTCGATAGGTGGCTTGCAGGATATTCACCTGATCAATTTCCGCCACACTGGCACTACCAATGCCAATGGCGATCGCTTGGTTATAAATCTGCCCAAAGAGGCGCGATCGCTGGCGGGCACTCAACTGTTTGGAGTCGCGCACCTCTGGAAGAGGCACACAGTCTACTGGTAAAATTACGGCTGCTGCCACCACTGGCCCCGCCAAACAACCCCGACCCACCTCATCCACACCGACCACGCGACAATAGCCCTGTTGCCAGTAGGCTTGCTCATAGATCAGGCTGGGCGGTTCCATGCTTAATGGCCAATCCCCACATAGCGGAAGCCGAGTGACTCTAGCCTCTTGCGATCCAAGAAGTTGCGGCCATCAATGATCACGGGTTGGTGCATCACCTTGGCCAGTTCCCCATAATCCACCTCTTGGAACTGTGGCCAGTCGGTCACCAGCACCAAAGCATCACAGCCATCGGCAAGGTGCAGCAGATCCGTTTCCACAATCACATGGGAGAGACCCGATCGCAGACCCGACTGGGACACGAGGGGGTCATAGGCCTTGACCTTGGCACCCAAGCGATACAGTTCCTCGATCAAATTCAGGGCAGGGGCATCCCGCAGATCATCGGTGTTGGGCTTAAACGTTAACCCCAAAAGGCCAATGGTTTTACCTTTGAGGATTTTTAGCACCTGTTGTAGTTTTTCAATGACAATAAAGCGTTGCCGCTGGTTGACTTGAACGGCTGCTTTGAGCAACTGGGCATCGTAGCCGTAGTCTTCCGCCGTGTGGATGAGCGCCGAAACATCCTTGGGAAAACAGGAACCACCCCAGCCCAAGCCCGCTTGCAGAAATTTCTCGCCAATGCGGGAATCTAGGCCAATCCCCTTGGCCACTTGAACCACATCCGCCCCCACGCGATCGCAAATATTGGCAATTTCGTTGATAAAGCTGATTTTAGTGGCCAAAAAAGCATTGGCAGCGTACTTAATCATTTCCGCCGAACTGAGATCCGTCACCAACACCGGCACGGGGGGCAAGGTGGGATCAGCCGCATACTTACGTTCAATGATCGGCGCATAGAGTTCCTGCATGATTTGAATCGCTTTGCGGCTACTACTACCCAAGACAATGCGATCGGGATTAAACGTGTCATAGACCGCTGAACCTTCCCGCAGAAATTCAGGGTTGCTGACCACATCAAAATCCAACGGCGGATGGGTCGCCCCCCCTTTAATGGCATCCGCTAGATCCGGTTCGCGCTCCACCACACCATCGAGAATAATCATTCGCACCCAGTCTCCTGAGCCAATCGGCACTGTGGATTTGTTGACAATGACTTTGTACCCCAAATGCAAATGGGCACCAATACCGCGGGCAACCGCTTCCACATAGCGGGTATCGGTTTCACCATTGGGTAAGGCGGGTGTACCGACGGCGATAAAGAGCACGTCACCAAACTCCACCCCAGCGCCAAGATCACTACTGAAGCGAATGTGGCCACTGGCAATGCACCCACGGAGTAACTCCGTCAGACCGGGTTCATAAATGGGGGATTCCCCCTGTTGCAGCAGCTTAACTTTATCAATGTTGTTGTCAATGCAAATCACCTCATGGCCGATATGTGCCAAGCACACTCCCGTCACCAAGCCCACATAACCGGTGCCAATCACACATACCCGCATTCCCTGTGGCCTCCCTAAACTTCCACCATCATAGGCGTATAGGGCACGCCTAGTCGCTCGGCAAAGTCAGGAATTGTGCGCTGTAATCCCTCGAGGAGGGGGACGGTCGGTTGCCAGCCCAACACCGTGCGAGCAAGGGTAATGTCAGGACGACGGCGCTGGGGGTCATCACTGGGCAGGGGCTTAAACTGAATTTCCACCCCCGGATTAATCAGGGCTTGGATTTTTTGGGCTAGCTCCAGCACGGTGTATTCATCAGGGTTGCCCAGATTCACAGGGCCAATGTGATCGCTATTCATCAGCCGAATTAACCCTTCCACCAAGTCGCTGACATAGCAAAAACTGCGGGTTTGGGAGCCGTCGCCATAAACGGTGAGGGGAATGCCCTGCAAGGCTTGAACAATAAAATTGCTGACTACGCGGCCATCGTTGACTTGCATTTTGGGGCCATAGGTATTAAAAATCCGTGCCACCCGCACATCCACATTGTTTTGGCGGTGGTAGTCAAAGGTGAGGGTCTCTGCCACCCGCTTGCCTTCGTCGTAACAGGAGCGGATACCAATGGGGTTGACATTCCCCCAGTAGGACTCAGATTGGGGATGCACCAGCGGGTCACCATAGACTTCTGAGGTGGAAGCAAGGAGAAACCGTGCCTTTACACGTTTGGCCAACCCCAGCATGTGGAGGGTGCCCATGACATTGGTTTTAATCGTTTTGACGGGGTTGTACTGGTAGTGAACTGGCGAGGCGGGGCAAGCCAAGTGATAGATTTGATCCACCTCAAGGCGAATCGGATCGGTGACATCATGGCGGATCAGTTCAAAATTGGGGTGACCCATCCAGCGCAGAATGTTGCGCTTTGTACCAGTGAAGTAGTTATCTAAGCAAATGACCTCATGACCCGCTTCCATCAGCCGATCAACTAGATGGGAACCAATAAACCCAGCACCGCCAGTAACCAGAATACGCATTGTGTTGCCTAAATAGAGTTACGCTATTCCTTTGCCTCAGATTAGCACGAGTTCATAGGAACCCAGTAATGTCTCATTCCAGTTCGCGATCGCTCCCCGTTAGCTGCCAAATTGAAGGGGGCGGCCACGCACGTCGGTATTCACCCGCCCTTGGCTAAAAACAATCTCACCATTGACAAAGGTGTAAACTGGCCACCCCGTCAATGACCAGCCCTCAAAGGGACTCCAGCCGCACTTGGTGAGCAGTTCCCCGCGGCGCACTGGGCGATAGGTCTGCAAATCCACGAGCACCAGATCCGCATCGTAACCGGGGGCAATTTTGCCTTTATTGGGAATGTCGTAGGACGCAGCAACGGCAGTGGACATCCAACGCACCACTTGGGGCACCGTACAGCGACCGGCCATTGCTTGGGTCAACATCAGGGGCAAAGAGGTTTCCACCCCCGGCATACCCGAAGGGCTTTGGGGATAGGGCTGCGCCTTTTCCTCTAGGGTGTGGGGAGCATGATCGGTGGCAATAAAGTCAATCACCCCATCCAATAGTCCCTGCCAGAGTTTTTCATTATCTCCTGCGGTGCGTAGGGGCGGGTTCATTTGGGCAAGGGAGCCAATGTTGGCATAGGCCTCTGTGGTCAGCAATAGGTGCTGGGGGGTAACTTCCACCGTTATCCAAGGAAGCTTGTGCTCGCGCAGAAAGTCCACTTCAATTCCTGTAGACAGATGGAGAATGTGCAGGCGGCGTTCGTATTTACGGGAGAGCTTCACTGCTAACTGGGTGGCGTTGAGGGCAGCAATCTCGTCTTGAATTTGCGAGTGTACGGCCACATCGCTAATGCCAGCAAATTGTTCGCAACGGGCACGGATTCGCCCTTGATCTTCGGCATGGACAGCAATGAGGCGTTTGCCCTCACTAAAGATACGGTCTAAAATTGGCTCCTCATCCACCAAAAGGGGGCCGTGCATTGACCCCATGAAAATCTTGATGCCACAGATGGGGTGAACGGTGTTGAGGACGGCAAGGTTATCCTTAGTGGCGCCAATGAAAAAGCCATAATTAACAACACATTTGGCAGCAGCACGGGCGAGTTTATCGTCGAGGGTGGCCTGATCAATGGTCAGTGGCCGAGTATTGGGCATTTCTAAAAAACTGGTGACCCCCCCCTTGGCACAGGCACAACTGGCAGTAAATAGATCCTCTTTGTGCTCTAAGCCCGGTTCACGAAAATGGACTTGGGGGTCGATCACACCGGGCAAGAGAGTGAGACCGGTAGCATCAATAACCGTATCCTCTGGGTGGATGGTGACAGTTTCTGCGACTTCGGTGATGCGATCGCCCTCAAGGCGTACCTGTTGTTGTCGCAGTTCTCCCTCTGGGGTACAAATCACCGCATTTTGGATTGCGATCGCCACCCTGTTCTCCTGCAAAATTGGCTCTCTCCCTTGATCCTACTGGCATCTGAGACCCAAAGACACGAGGTGTAAACTATAAACATCTGTAATACTTGTGGTGATAAAAATTTGCCCCAGATCTATCTTCGTAACGGAAATAAAACCCTTATACTGTAGAGCGTGTCTGTAGGTGGGGCGCGATCGAATCGCTATGGAATCTGGTATTGACTTACAGGGGCAGTTTATTCGTGCATTGGAATCCCTTGGCCTCTCCCATGATCTGGCCAAGTTGCTATGGTTACCCCTGCCAATGTTAATGATGCTCATTGTGGCCACCGTGGGCGTACTGGTGGCCGTTTGGCTAGAACGGAAAATTTCTGCCGCTGTGCAACAGCGTATTGGCCCGGAATACATTGGTCCATTGGGGATTTTGGCACCCTTAGCCGACGGCCTAAAACTGATTTTTAAGGAAGATGTTCTCCCCGCGAATACCGATCGCTGGCTGTTTACCCTTGGGCCGGCGGTGGTCGTGATTCCTGTCTTTTTGTCCTATATTATTGTCCCCTTTGGCCAAAACCTACTGATCTCCAACTTGGCGATGGGGGTCTTTCTCTGGATTGCCCTCTCCAGTATTGCGCCCATTGGCCTGCTGATGTCGGGCTATGCCTCCAACAACAAATACTCCCTACTGGGGGGACTGCGGGCAGCGGCACAATCCATTAGCTATGAAATTCCCCTTGCCTTGGCGGTGTTGGCAGTGGCCATGATGTCCAATGGCTTGGGTACGGTGGAAATTGTCGAGCAGCAGTCGGAGTATGGCATCCTCACTTGGAATGTCTGGCGGCAGCCCATCGGCTTTTTGATCTTTTGGATTGCAGCTCTGGCAGAGTGTGAGCGCCTCCCCTTTGATTTGCCGGAAGCCGAGGAAGAACTCGTGGCTGGTTACCAAACAGAGTACGCTGGCATGAAGTTTGCCCTCTTTTACCTCGGTGCCTACGTTAATCTTGTGCTTTCGGCACTCTTGGTCAGTGTTCTTTACTTTGGGGGTTGGAGCTTTCCCATTCCCCTAGAAACCATTGCTAATCTTCTTGGGGTGAGTGAGAGCAATCCCTTTTTGCAGATTGCCTTTGCGGTGCTGGGCATCACGATGACCCTGATTAAGGCCTACTTCTTTGTCTTTTTGGCGATTCTGCTGCGCTGGACTGTGCCCCGTGTGCGCATTGACCAACTCCTAGACCTTGGTTGGAAATTCCTATTACCCGTGGGTCTAGTGAACTTGCTGCTGACCGCTGGCTTGAAGCTCGCCTTTCCCGTAGCCTTTGGCGGTTAAGAAACTCCCCATTTCCATGAGGTGACACCATGAAATTCCTCCATCAGATTACCAACTATGCCAAAGAGGCAGTGCAGTCCGCTAAGTACATTGGTCAAGGCCTCTCCGTGACCTTTGATCACATGCGGCGGCGGCCGGTGACGGTGCAATATCCCTACGAAAAACTCATTCCGTCGGAACGGTTTCGGGGACGGATTCACTTTGAGTTTGACAAGTGCATTGCCTGTGAAGTGTGCGTGCGCGTCTGCCCGATTAACCTGCCGGTGGTGGATTGGGTCTTCAACAAAGAGATCAAGAAGAAAGAACTGAAGCACTACAGCATTGACTTTGGTGTGTGCATCTTCTGTGCCAACTGTGTGGAATACTGCCCCACCAATTGCCTTTCAGTAACAGAGGAGTACGAACTGGCCACCTACGATCGCCATGAGCTGAACTACGACAGTGTGGCAATGGGACGCATTCCCTATAAAGTGACCCAAGATCCGATGGTGACCCCGATCCGCGAGTTTGCCTACCTGCCGGCGGGGGTAATGTCTGGTCATGATTTGCCTGCGGGTACCCAACGGGCGGGAGAGCGTCCAGAGGCGATCGCCAACACTGCTGAATCATCTGAGAACTAGGAGTTGTTGCTGTGGACTTAGCCACCCTGACCCAAACGATTACCTTCTTTGCCCTTGCCGCTGCAGTGATTGTTGCTGCCCTTGGCGTTGTGCTCCTGAACAATGTTGTCTATTCTGCCTTCTTGCTGGGGGGCGTGTTCCTGAGCATCTCTGGGCTGTATATCCTCATGAATGCTGACTTTGTCTCAGCGGCGCAAATTCTCATCTATGTCGGCGCGGTGAACGTTCTCATCCTCTTTGCCATCATGCTCGTCAATAAGCGTGAGGCCTATACCCCAGTGCCGGGGCGTTGGCTGCGTCAGGGGGGTGCCGCAGTAGTCTCCCTTGGCGTCTTTGCCCTGCTGACAAAAATGATTTTGCAAACTCCTTGGCAGCTCAGTTCCCTGCCGCCCACGACTGACAGTATCACAACCATTGGCCAGCACTTTTTTAGTGACTTTCTTCTGCCCTTTGAGTTGGCCTCGGTCTTGCTGTTAATGGCCTTGATTGGGGCAGTGGTGCTTGCACGGCGCGAACTGGTCTTGGAACCTGAACCCATCTTAGGGGAAGAGGTGGTACCCCCCTTGGAGTTGCCGGAACGTCCCCGTGAACCTGTAGCCTTGTCTGAAAAATAGGGGAAGACGATGCAGTTAACCTATGTTTTGATCTTGGCAGCACTGCTGTTTTGTATTGGCATCTATGGCCTTGTCACCAGTCGCAATGCTGTGCGTGTGCTCATGTCCATTGAGTTGCTTTTGAATGCTGTCAACCTCAACTTGATTGGGTTTGCCAACTATCTGGATGGCCAGCAAATCAAAGGGCAAGTCTTTGCCGTGTTTGTGATTACGGTAGCAGCCGCCGAAGCAGCCGTGGGTTTAGCCATTATTTTGGCCATCTATCGCAACCGTGACACTGTTGACATGGAGAAATTCAACCTCCTGAAGTGGTAGACTAGAAGTCGGAACTTGCTTCCCTCAATTGCCGTCTACTTTCAAGAACCAGTGTCAGCAAAAGGGCAATCACCTATGACAGTGCGTCTTGGTAAATCGGTCACTTATCTGTCGTTAATGGCATTGGGGGCAGCCGCTGCAATGTTTGCCACCCACCTAATGCCAGCGTCATCGCCCTTGGTGACCCCCAGCTTGGCGCAGTTACCGGCACCGCTACCAGCGGGAAATGACATTAACTTTATTGCCCGTGCTGTTGAGCAAGTCGGCCCGGCGGTGGTGCGGATTGATGCTTCCCGTACGGTGCAGACCCGTGTGCCCGCCATCTTTAATGACCCTTTCTTTCAGGAATTTTTTGGGCCAATGATGCCCCCCCGCAGCCGCGAGGAGCGGGGTCTTGGGTCTGGCTTTATCATTAGCAGTGATGGCTTGATCCTCACCAATGCCCATGTAGTGGATGGTGCTAACCGGGTGCGAGTAACCCTCAAGGATGGCCGCACGTTTGAGGGGCAGGTTTTGGGTCAAGACCGTCTGACGGATGTGGCCGTAGTCAAGGTGAATGCCAACAATTTACCGGTGGTGCGCCTTGGCAATTCTGATCATTTACGTCCCGGTGAGTGGGCGATCGCCATCGGCAATCCCTTGGGTCTCGATAATACGGTGACTGCGGGCATCATTAGTGCGACGGGACGTTCCAGCGGTGATATTGGCGTGCCCGATAAGCGGGTGGGCTTCATTCAAACCGATGCGGCCATTAACCCTGGCAACTCTGGTGGCCCCCTGTTGAATCAACGGGGAGAAGTCATTGGCATGAATACCGCGATTATTGGTGGTGCCCAGGGCTTGGGATTTGCCATTCCCATCAACACGGCTCAACGAATTGCCAACCAACTGATTGCCAACGGTCGCGTCGATCACCCCTTCTTGGGTATTCGCATGGCCAATCTCACCCCTGAGGTGCAGCAACGTCTCAACGCTAATCCCAATAGTCCCGTCCGCGTCCAAGAAAGTTCGGGAGTTTTGATTTTTCAAGTCCTGCCTAACTCGCCAGCCGCCCGCGCGGGTCTGCAACCCGGCGATGTGATCCGTCGTATCAATGGCCAAAACATCACCAAAGCGGATCAAGTGCAGCAAATGGTGGAAAGCACAGGCATTGGTCGCACCATGGAACTGGAAGTGCGCCGTAGGGGTCAAACGGTGACCGTGGCCGTGCAGCCGGCTCCCCTCCCTACTCAGGCTAGTCGCTGACGTGCTGACGGCCGTTCTGATCATTCCAACGGGCATTGGGGCTGCCATTGGTGGCTATGCGGGTGATGCGATTCCAGTTGTTCGTGCTTTGGCGCAGGTGTGCGATCGCCTGATTACCCATCCTAACGTTCTCAATGGGGCGATGCTCTATTGGCCGCTGCCCAATGTTTGGTATGTGGAAGGCTATGCCCTTGATGAATTTGCGGTTGGCCGTTGGGGATTGCTGCCACCGCGTCCAAATCGCATTGGCCTGTTACTGGATGCAGCGATTGAAGCGGATCTCCAACTGCGCCATCGTCAAGCAGCGGCGGCCTGTTCTGCCACCTTGGGTCTAATGATGACTGAACCTGTGATTACAGATGAACCCTTGGGCGTGCAGTTGCAAACCGCTGCCTCGGGGGCAACCTGGGGGACTCTGGCGAACCCCGCTAGTTTATTGCGGGCGGCAGAAAAGCTGATTCAAGTGGCTCAGGCAGAGGCGATCGCAATTGTGACCCGCTTTCCGGATGATCCGGGCACAGACGCATTGCACCACTATCGCAGTGGCCAAGGTGTCGATCCCCTCGCCGGGGCAGAAGCGGTCATTAGTCATTTGGTTGTCCAGCACTTTCAGCTTCCGGCAGCCCATGCCCCCGCCCTGCAACCATTGCCCCTAGAGGAGACTGTGCACCCCCGTGCCCTTGCCGAAGAAATTGGTTATACCTTTTTGCCGTCCGTGTTGGTGGGGTTGAGTCGTGCTCCCCGCTATAGCCCGACTGCCCCGCAGGCGCTGTGGCGACAGGAGGTGAATGCGGTGATTGTACCCGCCACTGCCCTTGGTGGACGGGGAATTCTGGCCTTGGCTCAGCAGGGCGTCCCCATCCTAACGGTGACTAACAATACCACAACCCTTAATGTTACAGCTGTCGATTTGGGGATAGAGACAATCCCTTGCCAGTCCTATGCCGAGGCCATTGGCGTGTTGAGTGCGATGAAGGCGGGCGTGTCTTGGCAAACGGTTACACTGGCAACCTGAAAAAATTTTTGCTTCTATCCCCATCGTCAAGTGGAACAAGTGTCCTTTGAACCCTATGAGGTGTTGGTGAATAGTCATCGCCTGCATCGGGTCTATCTGAATGAACTGGGGTCACTTGAGGCGTTGCCATTGAGCCTAGCGCTGATGCAGCTCACAGTGTTACCCGAAGCAGAGATGCCGACAGCAGCACGGTTGTTGGCAGAGCGAACTCGCACAGAGGCAGTGCCAAGGCCAAAAGTCATAATAGAGTTATATGGCTATTCCAATCACTGGAACGGTGGTCGGGGTGCCCCTGCTGGACAAGTGATGCTCTGAAATGTGGAAACGCGGCAAGTGGTGGGCACATGGCCTGCACGGCTGGAAAATCGCTACTATTGGGTCGTGCAACCCGAAATTGTGGTAGCGCCGGGGCGGTATGCAGTGTTGACCTCCAGCCCGCAAACGTGGTCTTATAATGCGACTTCCAAAAATGCTGGCATGACTTGGATTGAAGGGTACCCAATGCCTCGCTAGTGTCAAAGTTGGAGAAATTGTTGGCAGGGGGGCGATCGCGAGTCGCAGGGCGGGGCTTTAGACCCAATTCTTTGGTAAGCTAAAGAATGCTTTCTAAAACCGTGCTAAAACCTCCTATGGCTGCATCCGTAAGCTTTGACCTCGATGCCCTGAACCAACGCTTTGAGGGGGCACATCCCCGTGAAATTCTAGCGTGGGCAGTGGCTGAAATTCCCCAAGGGCTGGTGCAGACCAGTGCCTTTAATGTCGATGACATGATGATTACGGATTTGCTCTACCGTGATCTACGCCCCAATCCGCCGGTGCCTGTTCTCTTTTTGGATACGCTGCATCACTTTCCAGAAACCCTTGAATTTGTGCAGCAGGCCAAGGAAAAATATGGTCTGGATTTGCGCACCTACAAAACCCCCGATGTGGACAGTCGTGAGGCCTTTGCTGCTCGCTATGGCGACAAGCTTTGGGAAACCAATGTTGAGCAGTTTCACCATCTCACTAAAATTGAACCACTGCAACGGGGCTTAGCAGAACTCAATACGGTGGCTTGGATTACGGGACGGCGTCGGGATCAGGCGGTTACCCGCGCCAATATGCCCTACGTGGAACTGGACAAGCAGGGTCGTCTGAAAATTAATCCCCTCGCTGCTTGGACACGCAAACAAACATGGGCCTACGTGATGGAGCACGGAGTAATTTACAATCCCCTCCACGATCGCGGCTATGCCAGCATTGGCGATGAACCCCTCACTACCCCTGTAGCCGAAGGGGAAGACGAACGGGCAGGTCGCTGGCGTGGCATGGGCAAAACCGAGTGCGGCATCCACATCTAAGCCCATGTACTTTCAGGACGTTATTGCCACACTGCACCAGTTTTGGGCGGCTCAGGGATGCCTGATTGCCCAGCCCTATGACGTGGAAAAGGGCGCCGGTACCAAAAGCCCCCATACCTTTTTGCGTGCCCTCGGCCCTGAGCCTTGGGCAGTGGCCTATGTCGAACCCTGTCGCCGACCCGGAGATGGCCGCTATGGCGAGAATCCCAACCGCTATCAGTACTACTACCAGTACCAAGTGCTGATTAAGCCGTCCCCTGAGAATATCCAAGAGATCTATTTGGAGTCGCTACGCGCCCTTGGCATTCGCCCCCAAGAGCATGACATTCGCTTTGTTGAAGACAACTGGGAGGATGCGGCCGTTGGCGCGTGGGGTGTGGGCTGGGAGGTCTGGCTCGATGGTATGGAGGTGACGCAGTTTACCTATTTCCAGCAGTGTGGTGGCTTAGATTGTCGGCCGGTGTCCATTGAGATTACCTATGGCTTGGAACGGTTGACCATGTACCTCCAGGAGGTGGATGCGATCGCCAGTATCCGCTGGAACCCCACGCTCACCTATGGCGATGTCCATTTGCAAGGGGAAATTGAACAGTCCACCTACAACTTCGAGGCCTCAGATCCGGAACGATTGTTCACCCTTTTTAGTCTCTACCAGCAGGAGGCGGAGCAGCTTCTAGAAAAGCAGTTGGTACTACCCAGCTTGGATTATGTGCTCAAGTGTTCCCACACCTTTAACCTGCTGGATGCCCGTGGTGTGATTTCGGTGGCAGAGCGCACTCGCTATATCGGTCGCATTCGTGGACTGGCACGGCGCGTCGCCCAAACCTATGTGCAACAACGGGAAGCCTTGGGATTTCCACTGCTAAAGGAGCCAACGCCGATCGCCCCCTAAGTCACCATCGCTCAAGGAGTATCCATGGGACGGCAGTGGTACCTGTCGGTGGTCTTGGCCTTGTTTGCAGCATCGGCAACGCTAGCAGCGGATGTGCCACGCTTTCTCAGTCCTAGCAAGTTTTGGGGGCAGTTGGTCTCTCAAGTCAAACCCTTGAAGCCCGAAAAAGTGGTGGCGCTGACCTTTGATGATGGCCCTTGGGGAACCTCAACCCGCCAAGTGCTGCGAATTCTCAAGGAGGAGGAGGTCAAAGCCACATTTTTTGTGATTGGTAAGCACGCCCTCATGTACCCCGATATCATTGCTGACATTGTCAAAGCCGGTCATGCCGTTGGCAACCATAGTTGGAGTCATCCCTATCAGCCCGTTGGTCCTGAAGTCGCCAAGCAAGAAATTGAAAACACCTCTGCGCTCATTGCCAAGCAAAGCCAAGCGCAAACGCGCCTGTTTCGGCCACCGGGGGGCAATCTGACCACGGGGCTAGTGGATTATGCCAAGTCGAAAAACTACGCCATCATCCTGTGGTCGGTGGATACCCACGACACCCGCCCCAACACCACAGCAGCGGACATTGTTGAGCGCACCCTCAAGGAAGTGAAACCGGGTAGTATTATTTTGCTTCACGATGGCGGCGGCGATCGCGCCACTACCCGCAAAGCTCTCCCCACGCTGATTCGTCGCCTGCGGCAAAAAGGTTATCGCTTTGTCACTGTGCCGGAACTGCTGCAACTGGCAGTTAAAGCCCCCACGCCGAAGCCTGAACCAACACCAACACCTCCGCCTCCACCGACAATCACACCAACACCCACCCCTGAGCCAACTGCCACCCCGAAACCCAGTCCTGAGCCGATACCTACCCCTCCCGTCCCCAGTGAACCGCAATTGGAGACGCCACGCATGCCCCCTAACTAAGGCTCTAGGGGAAATTCACTAATCTGTGGCGTCGAGGTACCATTGAGGGTTTCCCCCAGTTGATGGAGGGGTTCATAGACCGGTTCTAAACTGGCTTGGGTGTGGGCGATCGCCCGCAGGAGTTCAGCCGTGAGATATTCCAAGGGATGGGGAGGGGGCGGTTGGCGGCGGCGGTATTTGGGAGTGGGCACAAACTCACTGGCTACGGCCTGAAGCTGGTAGGCCAATGCTTTCACCTTGGCAAGGTAGGTCAGGGTTTCCTCAAGGTGCTGGGTAATTTGCTGGTGTTGGGCTTGCAGTTGTTGCCACTGTTCGGGGGCGATCGCACCCGCTGCTGGTTTGAGATCGAGGGGAGTCAAATCCTGAAACAGTGCTTCTATATCTGGGGTTTCACTACTCACGAGTCCCTCCAACAAGGCCGCATCAAATAGCTCCCTGAGCACTTCGGGAGAGACGGCTGCCCACTCACTGGGGGAAGAAAATGCAGGGTCAGGCGCTGTCATGGGCATTTACCAAGTCGCGTTGGGCGGGATTGCAGTGCATCAAAAGGGGACGGTTGCCCTAACTTTGTTAACCTTATAACGGTTTTGTTTGGTGATCGCGGTTGTGACCTCCTCTTCTTTGCCAATTGTTTTGGGTGTAACGGGTGCATCGGGTCTCATTTACGCAGTGCGTGCCATTAAATTTCTATTACAGGCGGACTATCCTATTCAATTAGTGGCATCAAAGGCCGTGCACCAGGTGTGGCAAGCAGAATATGGCCTCACCCTGCCGATTCAGCCCGAGAAGCAGGAACTGTTTTGGCGCCAACAAGCCCAAGTCTGGACGGGATCCCTCACCTGTCACCGACCCACGGATGTGGCAGCGGCGATCGCCAGCGGTTCCTTTCGCACCTTGGGCATGGTGATTCTGCCCTGTAGTATGAGTACGGTCGCTAAGTTGGCGGCAGGACTGAGTTCGGATCTCCTAGAGCGGGTGGCCGATGTCCACCTCAAGGAACACCGTCCGTTGGTGCTGGTGCCCCGCGAAACGCCTTTTAGTCTCATTCATCTGCAAAACCTCACCCAATTGGCAATGGCCGGGGCGCGAATTGTACCCGCCATCCCTGCATGGTATCACCGGCCGCAGACCATTGAGGATCTAGTGGATTTTGTCATCGCCCGTGCCCTTGATCAGTTAGGGTTAGATTGTGTGCCGCTGCAACGTTGGCAAGGACCCCTTTCCTAATGCGCGCTTGGATTTATCTGGGGGCGATCGCCCTGCTCAGTACACTGGTCGTCCAAAATTGGCAGCCGCTGGTCTCGCTGCGCTTTTTGGGACAGCAAACTCCGGCGCTCCCCCTTGCCGCTTGGCTTGTGGTGGCAGCCCTCTCAGGAATCGTGGCGGGGCAGTGTTTACTCTGGCTAACCGCAGAAGCGCCAGTAGCGCGGCCAACCCCGCGATCGCAACCCCCTGAACCAGAACTGGATGCCTCGATGCGTCCGCCGGAGGATGAACCAGAGATCGATACCAGCGATGTGGAGGATTGGTTTAGCGAGCCTGAGCCAGCCCCCCGCGAACCAGAGATTCAAGATCGCCCCCGCACGACCTACTCGTACCAATATCGCCCTTCCCGCAAAGCCACCGCCAAAGCCCCGCCACCCCCAGAAGAGGTTGTGGATGCCGAATACCGCATTCTGACGCCGCCACCCCCCAAGGACGCTACCCCTGAGGATGAAGAAGACTGGGATATTCCCCTATGATCAAAGGCGTTGCCATCGGAGGAACAGCTTGTGAAAGTTGCCGTGGTTGGTGCCACAGGTCGCACGGGTCATCGCATTGTGAATGCCCTACAAGCGTCTGAGCATCAGGCGATCGCTGTTGTGCGCAATCCCGCCAAAGCCCAAGGGCGCTGGCCAACGGTAGAGATTCGCACCGCTGATGTGACCCAGCCGCAGACGCTACCCCCAGCGCTCAAAGAGTGTGAAGCAGTCATCTGTGCCACGGGAGCCAGCCCCAGCCTCAACCCCTTGGAACCCCTAAGTGTGGATTATCTGGGCACCAAGAATCTGGTGGATGCCGCCAAAGCTGCCCATGTGCAGCAGTTTATTCTCGTCTCGTCGCTGTGTGTCTCGCAATTTTTCCATCCCCTGAATCTTTTTTGGCTGATTTTGTATTGGAAGCAGCAGGCAGAACGTTATCTCCAAGAAAGCGGTCTAACTTACACGATTGTGCGGCCGGGGGGTCTGAAGGAAACCGATGACGGTGGCTTTCCGATCATTGCCCCAGCAGATACCCTCTTTGAGGGGAGTATCGCGCGATCGCGGGTGGCGGAAATCTGTGTGGCAGCCTTGGGCGAGCCGAGTGCCTACAACAAAATTTTTGAGGTGGTCAGCCGTCCTGATCAAACCCCAGCCGCCTATCCAGAGTTATTCCGCTCAATTGCGGCAGTGTGAGGATCAGTTGGTGCGGTTTTCCCGTTGGTTGCTGGCGATCGCTCTTCTAGTGGGCATGGGCTATTTCTTTTTTGGGTCGCGTTCAAGTGCCCTCTGGTGGTACTGGTACCGCTGGCAGCCGGGTCAAATTGCCCCCTTAGTCATGCAGGGGGGTGATCCCTATGTACGGGCACTGATGCGCACCATTTCTGCCAGTGAGGCCAACGACGCCAATCCCTACACCCTGCTCTATGGTGGCGAACACGTCCAAGACCTCAGCCAGCATCCCGATCGCTGTATTCCCATTCGCCGCGGTCCCAATCAGCACCTATGTACCACCGCCGCAGGCCGCTATCAATTTCTCACCACCACTTGGGAAGAAAAAGCCGCCCGCTATCATCCCCAACCGCCGAGCTGGTTTTGGCAGGGCTATAGCTTTGCCCCAGAGTATCAAGATCAGGTGGTCTATCGCTGGCTGACAGATCCGGCTGCTTGGAATGCCGATATTCCCCAACTCTTGCGGGAGGGGCGTGTACAGGAAGTTTTTGCCCTACTGTCGGATACATGGACTAGTCTGGGCTACGGCCTTGAAAGCAACCTGATCACACCCCACCTCGAAGAGATTTACCAGCAACTGTTGGCTCAAGAATTAGCCGCCTCCCAGACTGCACACTCTCCGGGGAGGGATGCGTTACGCTAGTCAATTTTCTCTGCCGACGGATCTATTCGAGTGCCCCAATTTCTGATTCTTGCGTAGAATCCCTCGGAGTCCCTCTAGAAGAGGGTTTGAGTATTTTCAGTGGCTTCGTAGAAAATGATTTGACACCCCTCGCAGGGGATCCCTCGGAACAGGGGGTTGCAATCCGCTCAGGGAGAGGCTATATTGAAGATGCTCTTGCTTCCCTTCGGGGAAGTAGATTAAATGGAAACACCTCCTTAAATAAATCGGAGGTTTCTTTTTGTTCTTTTTCTTGCTTCCCTTCGGGGAAGTAGATTAAATGGAAACCAGGGTTTTTGCAACCCTGCGTTTGTTTTTCTTTCTCATCTTGCTTCCCTTCGGGGAAGTAGATTAAATGGAAACAGCGGAAATAATATCCGCCAATAGGGCGTTGTTCTTAGCTTGCTTCCCTTCGGGGAAGTAGATTAAATGGAAACTGAGCTTGAAAATATGTTTATTGCGCTTTGTGAACTAGCAGCTTGCTTCCCTTCGGGGAAGTAGATTAAATGGAAACAAAAAGTTATCTGGGCAGGAAAAAAGCTATCCCGAAACTTGCTTCCCTTCGGGGAAGTAGATTAAATGGAAACAGGATGTATAACATCCTCATATAACCCAAACTGGAACTTGCTTCCCTTCGGGGAAGTAGATTAAATGGAAACTATAAAAAGCTTTTCTGGTAAGTGTACAGCTTTAAGTCTTGCTTCCCTTCGGGGAAGTAGATTAAATGGAAACTAGATCTAGAGCGTCATTAGTGATTTTTACTATCACTTGCTTCCCTTCGGGGAAGTAGATTAAATGGAAACACCCACAAAACTGTGTCCTGCTGCGGCTTGGAGAATTTACTTGCTTCCCTTCGGGGAAGTAGATTAAATGGAAACACCACCTGAGCATGCAGATGTCCCCGCAGGTCTTGCGGGCTTGCTTCCCTTCGGGGAAGTAGATTAAATGGAAACAATTGAAATAGGTTTCATGTTTGGTTCACTCAATGCAACTTGCTTCCCTTCGGGGAAGTAGATTAAATGGAAACAACAAGAACAGAGAAATACTGTCATCAAAAACAGGCTGAGTACTCAGTTTTTTGAAGGGGGGTGTTGAATTCTATTTTTTCTGCACCCCTAATTTTTTTGTCGCAAGAAGTGTCAAGGCCGAGCTGTCAGTTCCATCCGTGAGCAAAGGGCTGTACCGCTCCCGGAGAGATTAAAATCAGAAAAACCCTCTGGTGCAAATCGGCTGGCCTTGGTGGATGTCTATGTCGTTTCTTGAGTATCTCCATGCAGAACCGCGGCGCGTCATTGTCTTTGATGGCGCAATGGGCACGAATCTTCAGGCGCAAAACCTGACGGCAGAGGACTTTGGGGGCAAGGCGTACGAAGGCTGCAATGAATACTTGGTCATCAGCAAGCCAGAGGCGGTGGCCAAGGTGCATCGGGACTTTTTGGCAGCAGGCGCCGATGTCATTGAAACAAATACCTTTGGAGCCTCCTCCGTTGTTCTCAGTGAATACAATTTGGGCGATCGCGCCTACGAAATTAGCAAGAAAGCCGCCGAACTGGCCAAGTCCGTGGCCGCTGAATTTAGCACCCCCGAAAAACCCCGCTTTGTCGCTGGCTCAATGGGGCCTGGTACCAAACTCCCCACCCTTGGCCACATCGACTACGACACCCTCTACACAGCTTTTCGCGAACAAGCGGCGGGTCTCTTTGATGGCGGGGTTGACCTATTTATTATTGAAACCTGCCAAGACGTGCTGCAAATCAAGGCGGCACTCAATGGGGTAATGGCCGTCTTTCGAGAGCGGGGAGAACGCCGCCCTCTCATGGTCTCCGTGACGATGGAGCAGCAGGGCACGATGCTGGTTGGCTCGGAAATTGGTGCTGCCCTGACGATTCTGGAACCCTATCCCATTGATATTTTGGGACTCAACTGCGCCACAGGGCCTGACCTGATGACGGAGCATATCCGCTACCTCTCGCAGCACTCCCCCTTTGTGATTTCCTGCATTCCCAACGCCGGCTTGCCTGAGAACATTGGTGGTTGTGCCTACTACAAATTAACACCGATGGAACTGCGGCTGGCTCTGACCCGCTTTGTCGAGGACTTTGGGGTGCAAGTGATTGGCGGCTGTTGCGGCACTCGACCGGATCACATTGCTGCCCTTGCCGAAATTGCTGCCACCCTGACCCCCAAGGCGCGATCGCCCCAACGGATTCCCGCGGCTGCCTCGATCTACAGCCCGCAGCCCTACGACCAAGAGAATTCCTTCCTGATTATTGGTGAGCGGCTCAATGCCAGTGGCTCGAAAAAATGCCGCGATCTCCTCAATGCCGAAGACTGGGATGGCCTCGTTGCCCTTGCCCGTGCCCAAGTGCGTGAAGGTGCCCACATCCTTGATGTCAACGTGGACTATGTGGGGCGCGATGGCGTGCGGGATATGCACGAGTTGGTGTCGCGGTTGGTTACCAATGTCACCCTGCCCCTGATGCTTGACTCCACTGAATGGCAAAAAATGGAAGCGGGGCTAAAGGTGGCTGGCGGGAAATGCCTGCTCAACTCCACCAACTTTGAGGATGGTGAACCCCGTTTTTATAAGGTCTTGGAACTGGCAAAAACCTACGGCGCTGGCGTTGTGGTCGGCACGATTGATGAAGAGGGGATGGCACGAACGGCTGAGAAGAAGTTTGCCATTGCTGAACGGGCTTATAAAGCCGCCCTTGACTACGGCATTCCCCCCTACGAGATTTTCTTTGACCCTTTGGCACTGCCGATTTCCACAGGGATTGAGGAGGATCGGGTCAACGGACGTGAAACCATTGCCGCCATTCGCCGTATCCGCGCTGAACTGCCGAACTGTCATATTTTGCTGGGGGTCTCGAATATCTCCTTTGGGTTAAATCCAGCGGCGCGGCAAGTCCTGAACTCGATGTTTCTCCATGAGGCGATGCAGGCGGGCATGGATGCTGCCATTGTCAGTGCTGCCAAGATTCTGCCCTTGGCGAAAATTGAGCCAGAGCACCAAGAAGTGTGCCGTGATCTGATCTATGATCGGCGGCGATTTGAGGGGGACGTGTGTGTCTATGACCCCCTTGCGGAACTGACCCGTCTCTTTGAGGGCAAAACCACCCAACCGGATCGCTCGCAGATGGAGAACCTGCCCATTGAGGAGCGGCTAAAGCGCCACATTATTGATGGCGATCGCCTGGGGCTGGAGGACACCCTCGCCAAAGCCCTTGAAACCTATGCTCCCCTTGAAATTATCAATACCTTCTTGCTCGATGGCATGAAGGTGGTGGGTGAACGCTTTGGCGCTGGGCAGATGCAACTGCCCTTTGTTTTGCAGTCCGCAGAAACGATGAAGGCCGCCGTCGCCTACCTCGAACCCTTTATGGAGAAATCTGCCACGGGGGACACCGCCAAGGGCACTGTCGTTATTGCCACGGTGAAGGGGGATGTCCATGATATTGGCAAAAACTTGGTGGATATTATCCTCACCAACAATGGCTATCGGGTGATTAACTTGGGGATTAAGCAACCCGTTGAAAATATCATCCAAGCCTATGAGGAGCATCAGGCAGACTGCATTGCCATGAGCGGCCTCTTGGTGAAATCCACCGCCTTTATGAAGGAGAATCTGGAGGTCTTTAATGAGCGGAGCATTACCGTTCCCGTGATTCTGGGGGGGGCGGCCCTCACGCCCAAATTTGTCTACGAGGATTGCCGCGCCACTTACCACGGTCAAGTGATCTATGGCAAGGATGCCTTTGCCGATTTGCACTTTATGGATCGGTTGATGCGGGCAAAGGCCGCAGGGCAGTGGGACGATCGCCAAGGATTTTTGGATGGCACAACGGTCTCTCCCCCAGAGGCAGAGGCCACACCGGCGATCGCCCCCGAACCCCCCTCGGTGACTGAACCCGAAACGCCAGAAGTAGTAGATACACGCCGTTCTGAAGCTGTTGCGGTGGAGATTCCCCGCCCCACACCCCCCTTCTGGGGCATTCGTCACCTCAAGGCGGATCAGATTCCCCTTTCTGAGGTCTTTGCCTATCTGGATCTCCAAGCCCTGATTGCGGGTCAGTGGCAGTTTCGCAAACCCAAGGATCAAGACCGTGCCACCTATGATGCTTTCCTTGCCGAGAAGGTCTATCCCATCCTTGAGGAGTGGAAACAGCGCATCCTTGCGGAAAACCTACTCCATCCTGAACTGATTTATGGCTACTTCCCCTGCCAAAGTGAGGGTAACACGGTCTATCTCTACGATCCGCAGCGGGTTGGTGACAAAAGTGCCTGCATCCCTGAGCGGGCGATCGCCCAGTTTACCTTCCCTCGTCAAAAGAGTGGCCGCCGCCTCTGTATTGCCGACTTTTTTGCCCCTGTGGCATCGGGCATCATTGATGTCTTTCCCATGCAAGCGGTGACCGTTGGTGAAATTGCTACCCAAGTGGCGCAGGAGCTATTTGCGGCCAATCAATACAGTGACTACCTCTACTTCCACGGCATGGCGGTGCAAACGGCGGAAGCCCTCGCAGAGTGGTGTCATGCCCGCATTCGCCGTGAATTGGGCTGCACTCCCGATCCAGAGTCGATTCGCGATATTCTTGCCCAGCGCTACCAAGGCTCCCGCTATAGCTTTGGCTATCCTGCCTGCCCCAATATGCAGGATCAATATACGCAACTGCGACTCCTCGAGAGCGATCGCATGGGGATGTATATGGACGAGAGTGAACAACTCTACCCTGAGCAATCCACCACGGCGATCATCTGCTACCATCCCACCGCCAAGTATTTCAGCGTCTAAGCCTCAGCTTTCTGCGTGCTAAAACTAATCATTCAAAAGACGCTGCCATGGGTACACCAAGGGCATCCCCTAAACAGGCACCCAATAATCCATTGACAACAAGCATTCATAGGGAGCAACCAGATCGGATTTTTCAAGAGTTCTCAAGAATTCTTATCACCCTAGGTACCCCATGTTTTAGAAAAGAACTGTCGCGATCGCCCCAATGATAAACTGCAAACGAAAGAGTGTCGGAGATGCCCTCGGTGACGCGCCCAAAAATTATTGTTCTAGATGATGACCCCACCGGTTCGCAAACAGTGCACAGTTGCCTGCTGTTGACCCGCTGGGATGTGGATACCCTCTGTCGTGGCCTCACCGATAGGGTGCCCATTTTCTTTATCCTCACCAATACCCGTGCTTTGCCTCCAGAAATCGCAGCGGAGGTCACGCGCACCGTTTGCTGTCATTTGAAGGCGGCGATCGCCCAAACTGGTACCACCGATTACATGGTTGTCAGCCGTTCCGACTCCACCCTCCGCGGCCACTACCCCCTTGAAACCGATGTGATTGCCGCTGAACTGGGACCCTTTGATGCCCATTTTCTGGTGCCTGCCTTTTTAGAGGGGGGGCGCATTACCCGTGATAGCCAGCACTATCTGCTTGTTGCAGGTCAGCCGGTGCCCGTTCATGAAACGGAGTTTGCCCGCGATTCCGTCTTTGGCTATCACCACAGCTACTTACCCGACTATGTGGCCGAAAAGACCCAAGGGCGCATCCCCGCCGCAGCCGTAGAGCGTTTTGTCCTTGCCGATGTGCGCAATCCAGAGACCCTGCGCAGCCGCTTGAGTCAGTTACAAGGCAATGTCTGCGGGGTGGTGGATGCCGAGAGCCAAGAGGATTTAGACCAATTTGCAGCAGCAGTGCTTGAGCTTGCCAGTCAAGGAAAACGCTTTTTGTTCCGCAGTGCTGCCAGTTTGCTCACGGCCTTAGCGCAGCTGCCGCCCCAGCCCACCCCCCCAGAGGCAATGGCCACCTATTGCCGCCCTGGCCGCTATGGTGCGATTTTGGTGGGTTCCCACGTGCGCAAAACTACTGAACAACTGACCGCTTTGCTGGAGGAACCCGATGTGTTTCCCATTGAAGTGCCCGTGGCTCGATTGCGCGACAGTGGGGCGGCTGAACCTGACATTATCAACGAAGTCTTGGCGGCAGTGGATCAGGCGATCGCCAGTGAGAAAACCCCCGTCATCTTTACCAGTCGTGAGGAACTCACCTTCGCGGATGCAGTGACACGGTTAGCCTTTGGGCAGCGAGTCTCGGAAGTGCTGATGGCGATCGTCCAGCAGTTGCCCGCCGATTTGCGCTACCTGATCAGCAAGGGGGGCATCACCTCCAACGATGTGCTGAGTAAGGGCTTAAACTTAGCCACGGTTCGCCTCTTGGGGCAAGTGATTCCGGGCTGCTCCGTGGTGCGCACGGGTGCTGATCATCCCCGTTTTCCCGCATTACCAGTGGTGCTGTTCCCCGGCAATGTCGGCGATCGCGAGGCATTGCGCATGGTGTATCGTCGCTTTTACAGTCCTTAGTGGATAGCTCAAGCCCTTGCTTTTGTCTAGGAATTTTTACTTAGTGGCTTGAATCTCGCTGAGCTCAGGGTTTAGAATGCAGTTGTAACAATAATAAACAATTTTTAATCTTTCCCGATAAGTGAATGAGTTTAGTCAACACGGTTGGGGTTCGATCAACGGTATGGCGCTGGCTGCTGCCTGTCTTGGTCGTGCTGGTGGTGGGTGGCGGTTGGGGGGTTTCTCTGCTATTGCCCCTGCGGGATCCCTACATTCAATCGGTACGAGCAGCGGTGGGCGATCCGAGTCGCGGCGAGCAAATTTTTATTCTCAACTGTGCGGCTTGCCATGGCATTGATGGCAAGGGCGAAGTGGGTCCTAGCCTTGTGCAGATTAGCCACCGCCGATCGCAAGCAAAGCTCATCCAGCAAATTATTAGCGGCGATACCCCTCCCATGCCCAAGTTTCAAGCCCAACCCCAAGACATGGCCGACCTATTAAGCTACTTGAAGACACTCTAAAACTTTTGACAAAAATCTCACAGGCGAAACCAGTATATTAAATTGAAAATTGTGCTACCAGAATTACGCATTTCGAGCATTCTTTGGTGGGAATGGAAGAAGCCTTTGCGGTGGGCGATCGCGTTCGCCTTGTGGAACTGCCCCCCTATGTGAAAACAGCGGAGCCAATGCCAATGTTGCGTCCCGCCAGTATCCTCACCCTCGGTGAAGAGGGGGTGATCCTCGGCCAGCAACCGGGGAACTATTGGGTCGTGCGCCTAGCGCGGGGTGCCTTTTTGCTGGAAGCCAAGTATCTCAAACGGCTGTAGTGCCTTCGCTGCTATGGCTCCGCTGCTGTCTCTGTGCATGATTGTCAAAAACGAAGCCCATCAATTACGGCGCTGCTTGCAGTCGGTGCAGCCTTGGGTGGATGAAATCATTGTTGTAGACACGGGTTCCACCGATGAGACGATCGCCATTGCCCGCGAGTTTACTCCCCATGTCCATGCCGTTGTCTGGCAAGCGGATTTTGCTGCCGCCCGCAATGCCTCCCTAGCCCATGCAAGCGGGGAGTGGGTCTTTTACATTGATGCCGATGAAGAATTGGTGGTTACAGATCCCCAATGGCGAGACCAGTTGAGCGCTGCAAGTGGGGATGCCATCAATCAGTGGAGTCTGCTGCGCCGTGAACAGGCGAGCGATCGCAACTGGAGTGAGTTTTGGAATGTCCGCTTTGGCCGCCGTTTTCCTGATCTTCACTTTGCCGGGGCACTCCATGAGCAACTGTACTATCGGGAGCGGCAGACAGTGGTGGGTCAGTTGCAGGGGGTCTATCTCATTCACCACAACCAACAGACGCCAGATCAGTTTCTGGCAAAGCTTCGCGATCGCAATATTCCCATCCTCGAAAAAATGGTGCAGCAGGGCGATCGCCGACTGCAAAACTTGGTGTGTCTTGGAGATCACTATGCCGCCTGTGGCGATGGCGATCGCGCCCAAGCTTGGTATGAACAAGCCCTTGAGCAAATTGCCCCTGCCGTGGCACAGGGAATTCTGCCTCAGGAGACGACTTGGCTGCGCCATCTTCTTTTTTGGGTGAGCTACCGTGCCTTTGAGGCCAAGGACTACGAAACGGCTCAGTATTACCTCAGCTATGGCCTACGCTTCTTTGATCGCTATCCACCCCTACTCTATGTTGCTGGACTCCTCATCTTTGAATTGGGCTTGCATCGGGGGGCACTGCCCTACTTTCACCGCTGTTTAGAGCTTTTTGAGCAGGGAACCTACGATCGCGCTGAACCCTTCGATCGCCAGTGGATGACCACCCAACCTGCCTATAGTCTAGGTTTTACCTACATGACCCTTCAGGAGCGCGATCGCGCCATCGCCTATTTTCAAAAGACCCTTGAATTTAACCCTGACTATTCCCCTGCGCAGATGTACCTGCAACAACTGTTGACGGCATCGGCAAATCAAGGGTGATGCGAGTTCCCGCCCCTGCTGCCGAGCGAATCCAGTGCTCAACGCCTTACGGCATCAGAGGTAGAGGCACTAGCTAGTAGAAAGTAGGAGATTAACATGAACGTGCTCAACGCCTTACGGCATCAGAGGTAGAGGCACAGACCAATTAAACCCCCAACTGATTTTTTTAATGTACGTGCTCAACGCCTTACGGCATCAGAGGTAGAGGCACATAACCAAATTTTCGGTTATGCCACTTTGACAGTAGAGTGCTCAACGCCTTACGGCATCAGAGGTAGAGGCACCAGCTGTCTTGGATGCACTCTAACAACACTGCGAAATGTGCTCAACGCCTTACGGCATCAGAGGTAGAGGCACTGGCTATTTTTTACCACGGCAAACAGCTAAATACGTGCTCAACGCCTTACGGCATCAGAGGTAGAGGCACTATAAAACAGGAATTGTACCGCCTCTTTCAAGTACTCTATTAGGTGCTCAACGCCTTACGGCATCAGAGGTAGAGGCACTAGCGTCGTTGTCGTTTGTTTCTGTTGTAGTGTTGTGCTCAACGCCTTACGGCATCAGAGGTAGAGGCACAAGTGGTCACCATTGACGTGCTTCCGTTAGCGCTGTGCTCAACGCCTTACGGCATCAGAGGTAGAGGCACGAGCTTGCTTATTCTAAAAACATTTTTGTGCAAGACAGTGCTCAACGCCTTACGGCATCAGAGGTAGAGGCACACGCTTTTCGATTTTGAGTGTGTATTGCTCAAAAGGTGCTCAACGCCTTACGGCATCAGAGGTAGAGGCACCGCTAAAGGCGCTAGCCTGACCGTTTTAGTACCTTGTGCTCAACGCCTTACGGCATCAGAGGTAGAGGCACCACCACCATCGATCGCCACAACCTTGCCCCACCGTGCTCAACGCCTTACGGCATCAGAGGTAGAGGCACACCAATAACTAAGATTTTCAGTTTTCTAACCTAGGGTGCTCAACGCCTTACGGCATCAGAGGTAGAGGCACAGAAGCAAACGATAACGATGCTATTCCTGCTAACGCGTGCTCAACGCCTTACGGCATCAGAGGTAGAGGCACTTTCTAGATCCAAGGCAAACAGTAAACGAGTTACTGGTGCTCAACGCCTTACGGCATCAGAGGTAGAGGCACATCTAGTTAGACCTGAAAAGTTTTTAGCCAGAGATGTGCTCAACGCCTTACGGCATCAGAGGTAGAGGCACCATTACTTCTGTATATCTTTCTAAAGGTATCTCAATGTGCTCAACGCCTTACGGCATCAGAGGTAGAGGCACAGAACTCATTCTTGCTTGTGCAGAAGCTTCAGAAAGGTGCTCAACGCCTTACGGCATCAGAGGTAGAGGCACCTATACCGCGGGTATACTTGTAACAAGATTCCCCAGTGCTCAACGCCTTACGGCATCAGAGGTAGAGGCACTGTCTGGCTGCCCATCTAGGCGCGTGACTTCCAGAAGTGCTCAACGCCTTACGGCATCAGAGGTAGAGGCACAACTGTCGCGGGAAGCCGAGCCCTCCCAAGAATTGTGCTCAACGCCTTACGGCATCAGAGGTAGAGGCACAGTGTCGGAAAGCCCTACAGCTGCCGGACTTTTCTCGTGCTCAACGCCTTACGGCATCAGAGGTAGAGGCACTGGTTGGTTGGCGCCCCGGAAGTCTCCAGCGTATTGTGCTCAACGCCTTACGGCATCAGAGGTAGAGGCACACGACGCGGGATTTTTGCTGTCCCGGCTCAGTGGGTGCTCAACGCCTTACGGCATCAGAGGTAGAGGCACCATCAATCCAGATAACCTACACTTGCACTTTTATTAGTGCTCAACGCCTTACGGCATCAGAGGTAGAGGCACGCAGACTCGGTATCCATCTGGGCCGGACGTTCCCTGTGCTCAACGCCTTACGGCATCAGAGGTAGAGGCACAGCGGCGCCCTAGAAATGCCTCTAGGACTAGCTTAGCACAGTCACTTTTCAAGCACCTCTGGCACTTGGTTTTTTTGTGACTGTAAAATTTTTAGCCTCGGCCAGTATTCAGTTGTCAATCCCGCTCTGGGGAATAGGTTCAGAGATTTTCAAGCACCTCTAAATCTAACAAAAACTCTCAAACCAAGTCAAGGGGCTATCTTTGAATATCAGCCGTATCAGAGAATATTTGAATCCAGAGGTGCTTGCATGCGCCACAATCTTGGACAAAACTCAGCTGGCATTCTCTGGGGTCTCGCAAATTTTAGTGCTGCTGACCCGTCAGCAAGAGAAAGATTAACTGCTCTTAGCAAAACTGCAAAGCAATTGTCCCAGCGCCTCAGCGTTCTTTCTTGTGCCCCTATTCCAGAAAAGAGCAGGTTGGCAGTTTGTTAGGATCAAGGGGAAGTGAAGCGGTTGAACACTATGGCGCTGCTGGGACAGTCCGCAGTAGAGTTGAAAGCATGGGTCGAAGCCCAAGGGCAGCCTAGCTATCGGGCACAACAACTCCATCAGTGGCTCTATCAAAAGGGGGCGCGATCGCTCCAAGAGATTACAGTTTTTCCCAAACGGTGGCGTGATACCCTCGCAGGAGTAGAGATTGGCCGCTCAGAGATTCGCTATCGCCATGATGCCCAAGATGGCACTGTGAAGCTTCTGTTGACCTTAGCTGATGGCGAAACCATTGAAACGGTGGGCATTCCCAGTGGCGATCGCCTGACGGTGTGTGTGTCTTCCCAAGTGGGTTGCCCCATGGCCTGTGATTTTTGTGCCACGGGCAAAGGGGGCTATCGCCGCAATCTGGCTTGCCATGAAATCGTCGATCAGGTGCTAACGATCCAGAGTGAAATGAGGCGGCGCGTCAGCCATGTGGTGTTTATGGGTATGGGAGAGCCACTCTTAAACTTAGCGGCTGTTATCCCAGCGGTCACCTGCTTGAATCGCGATATTGGCATTGGTCAGCGGCACATTACCCTCTCAACGGTTGGTATTCCCCAACAAATTCAGCGACTGGCACAATATCAGTTGCAAATCACCCTTGCCGTCAGCCTCCATGCCCCCAACCAAGGCCTGCGAGAGCAGCTCATTCCCAGCGCCAAGCACTATCCCCTCAGACAGCTAATTGCCGATTGTCGTGCCTATGTGCAGCAAACGGGGCGCCGCGTCACCTTTGAATATACCGTTCTGGCGGGGGTCAACGATCGCCCCCAGCATGCTGAGGAGCTAGCGCAGCTATTGCGGGGCTTTCAGAGCCATGTCAATCTGATTCCCTACAATCCGATTACTGAGGCAGCCTATCAGCGTCCCAGTGATCAGCAATTGCGACAATTTTTGGCTCAACTGCACGCCTTGGGGGTAACCGCCAGCATTCGGCGATCGCGGGGTCTGGATCGGCAAGCCGCCTGTGGCCAACTGCGCCAAGCCCAACTCAGTGCCTAAAGATTTTTTGCTATCATGATTCTCTAATTCATGTTATTCCTATCACATTTCCTTTTTGAATGAAGCCAGAGCTTTGGTTGATTGCTCCTGTTAGCGCGATCGCCCTCGGTGGTATTGCCACACTGATTCAACCCCAACAACCCTTAGCAACCCTTTTAGGGAGTGGCATCGGTGCCCTTGCGGGTGCGCCCCTCATTGAAAAGAACCAACGCCGTAGCGATCGCCTCATTCGAGACATTCACACCGTCCTCTCCTCCTCCCCAGAGAGCACCGAACTCAAGGCACTGCTGCTGCAAGAACTGGCACAACAACGCCAACAACTCACTGACCTTGAACAGCAACTGCACCAAGCACTTCCTGAAGCCCTGCACCCAATTCACAACGAGATCATGCAGAGGCTGGAAACCCTCAAGGACAATCAAAGGGACGCTGCTGTTAACACGGCGACGGCGCAGCAACTTGAACCGCTCATTGAAGCCATTCATGCCCAGAGTGCGGCTCTGCAAACCATTCAGACACTCCTGCAAAGACCCCAACCCCCAGCAACTGCCCTAAAAACCGCTGTCCTCTACGACATTGAGAACTTAGTCTTTAACCAAGGGCAGCGACTAGACCCCGCCAAAGTGAATGAGCTTGTTTCCCTAGACAACGTTCTGGAGGCAATTAAAAGCACTATTGATCTGGGGGAAATCGCCATCCAGCGTGCCTATGGGAACTGGCAAAATCAAATTCTCCAAGCCCTCAACGCTCAACTGGAGCGATCGCAAATCGAGCGGGTAGGGGTCTATGGTCGCAATCACAATCAGCGTAATGCAGCGGACATTCAACTTGCCCTTGATGCCATTGATCTAGCCTACCAGCATCCCGACATCAATACTTTTGTGCTCATCTCCGGCGATGGTGGCTTTGGCTCCATTGCCCTACGCCTACGGGATTACGGTAAAACCGTGATTGGCTGTGCCTACCGTAATGCCGCCAGTGATAGTTTTCAGCGGGTGTGCCACCAATTTATTTTCCTTGAGAATCCCTTCATTCAGTCCGACCCCGCCACCAATGGCAGAAACGGCACGCCTCCCCCGCGTCAACCCAATCGAGAAAATCGCACCGCGCCATCCTCACCTCGGCGTCTTCCCATTGAGCCGTTGAACTATGAACAAATTCCGCCATCGGCGATTCAACAACGGGAAACTGAAAAACTTTTGGAGCTATTCTCCTACTACACCACTGATGCAACAAGACGGCGAGAATTGGCTAGGGGTATGGTCTTTAATACCGTATTTTTAGAAATGAGATCCGTTGCCCCCCAATTGGATCCGCTGCGATTTGGCTTTTGCAAGCCCTCTGAATTAGTGGCCTACTTAACCACACACCATCAGTTACAAATTGGCGTTGCGGTGAATGGTCAATTGGGTAGAACGATTCTCTGCTGGCGCAATAACCTACCTGAGCGCTACACCCTGCGCACCTCCAGTCCCCAAACCATTCACACCGTCTCGATCTACCGTGGTATCTTTGCCGATGAAGTGGCGGCAGATTTTTTACTGACTCAGGTGGGACAGTGGTTAATTGCCCATCGTCCCCGCAATGCCCCTTTTGAGAGAATGATAAATATTATTCTTGAGCAAGCTCGTCGGCGGCAGCAGCGCATTGGTCAGCAGGGGATTAAGCGGGCGATCGCCAACTATGTCAAAGCGGGCGTTCTAACACGAACAGGGAACACCCTCACCCTCAACCCTGCCATCACGGACTTTTCTAGTTTGGCGATCGAGCTACAAATTCGCTTTCGCCAAGCCGTGGCAGAACGCCTCAGCAAGATTGGTGAAACCATCAATGAGCAGGTCTTTGCCCAAGCGGTTCCCCTCAAGCCTCTACAACTACCGACTGCGAACAACCCAACCTAGGATGCAGATGGTGGCTCAATCTGACTGGGCAGTTCCAGACAGTAGCCAGCCCCATAGACGGTTTTGATATAGCGCGGATTCCGCGGATCCGGCTCTAGTTTTGTCCGCAGGTGGCGGACGTGGACGCGAATAGTTTCAATATCATCATCGGGGTCATAGCCCCAGACTTCCTTGAGAATTTCACTGGGGGAGACCGTTTGGCCATGGCGTTGCAGCAGGCAGTGCAGGAGTTCAAATTCAAGGCGCGTCAGCTTAATAATTTTGCCAAACCAAGAGACCTCAAATCGTTCAGGCACTAGTGTCAATGGCCCATAGCTGAGGATTTCGCGATGGCCTGCCGTGGCGGGAATGCGATCGGCGCGGCGCAAGAGGGCGCGTACCCGGGCCAGCATTTCCTCCAATTCAAAGGGCTTGGTGAGATAGTCATCGGCACCGGCATTAAATCCTTCCACTTTATTATGGGTTTGGCTGAGGGCCGTCAACATCAAAATCGGAATATCTTGAGTACGGGGATCGCGGCGCAGGCGTTGGCAAATTGTAAAGCCATCCACTTGGGGCAACATCAGGTCAAGGAGAATCAGATCGGGAGAGAGTTGCACGGCGAGGGCTTGCCCTTGCATCCCATCTAAGGACTTTGTGACCTCGTAGCCCGCCATTTGCAGGTTAATTGCCAAAACGTCAGCGATCGCAGGGTCATCATCAATGATTAAGATGCGGGGCTTCATAAAATTGACAGTACTCAATCCTCACGGGCGGCCAACTACCGCTTCTGAGAGAATTATAAACATGGCAGCAAAAACCTTAAGACTTTGTTGAGTTTCTTTAGATTTTCTGAATATTTGACACCAATCTAGGGATACAGAACTTACTCTAAAATAAGGGATACCTCCAGCAGATCAGAGGCTATCCTGCATCAACTTGTCCAGTGCTGAGCGTGGCCAATCTATAGGACACTGAACAATCGAGAATTGGCCTAGACCACTTTCTAATCAGCACTTGGCGCAGTCTGAAACCCAGTTCTAGGCTGGCATTACGCGCAGCAAGCTAAACCGGAATTACGTTCATGCCGCGAGCTCTATGCGGTCTTGAGCGGATTTTCTACAAACCTAGGCTATACTTTGGGAATGCAACTTTTGGGCAGAAACGATGATCCTGTCCTGACTTTTGCGAACTGCTCACTCATGTAATGCTGTGGTTTGGATCGAATATGCTTGCTCCCATTCTTGTGGCACAAGCCGCTCTAGCAACTCCACCCCAACATGCATCCACTCTGGTACAGGGATATTCGCTTCGCTCGAATGTTGTTGTCCAAGCCAATACTGTACCCGCCAATCTAAGACCCCCTGAAGTCCCCTCGCCACCTGCGGCAACGGCCTACGTCACACCCACCAATTTTGCCTACTTCCCCCAAGACATTCGTCCTTTACCCGGCAAGTTGGACGATGTCCCCGTGTTTAACAGCAATAGTCCAGAGATGGTGCGCTCTGAGGGGATTCTCCTCTCCACCTTTCCACCCCACGGGAAATGGCAACCGGCGGCTCACCTCAACTATCCCTTAGAGGGGCGCTTTGATGTCTTTGCCCACCACATTACCCAATCCAATCGGGCGGTGAGTACGCCAACCCTCTATTTGGGGCTGCTTGCCTATAACCCAACGGATCGCTATGTCACGGTGAGATTTCATCAAGCCGCTAGTTTTTTAAGTACGCCAGATGCTCCCTTCCGCAATTTGCCCGCCATGCTCGATAACCCCACGGGCTTTGTTTTTTCAGGGCCTGGGAGTCGCGTCACCAACCAAGTGCTGCGGGGGGTACGGCAGACGTTCTTTCCCTCACAGATAACCATTCCCCCTCGCGAAGCGCGGATGCTGGCGAATTTGCCGCTGCCGTTGCCCACTCAATTTCCCAATGCGGTACTCAATCGGGTTCGGGCAGAGTTTATGCTCAATGCCGATGGCAGCGTCGGCCCCAAGTTACCCCTAATCCCGGATACAAATCCCTTTGGTGAGGTCTCCTCCTCCAATGGCCGTTCCACCCTGATGTATTTAGAAAGTAGTGGCCCGATTTACTTAGCGCAAATGTCAATGTTTGCCCGCATGAACGAGCAGGGCACCGAACGGGCACCCACCCTAGAGGAATGGTGGGCAATGCTCCATCGCGGTCAACTGGTTACCCCCCGCGACATTCCACCCACGCCCCCCAATAGTGGTCAGTTTGGGCGCTTCTTTTATGGCCGTGTGGCCGGTGTCAGTCAAGGCTCTCGCTGGCAAGCCACCCTCACCGATGGCCAAACCCATGGACAGGCTTTAACGATTCCGGCACCGGGGCGAGCCATCTCCTATGGCATTAGTACGCTGCACCGCGGCACCCTTGGCACGGGTCAAATTCAAAGTGCCCCCATGTTGGTACGCTATCCAGACACCGCCTACTACGCCCATGGCAATTATGGTGTTCACTATAGTTTGACCTTGCCCTTGGTCAACAATACCCGTCAGTTCCAGTCGGTGGTGCTAACGCTGCAAACCCCTCTCAAACAAGATCACCGCAGTGTCGTCCTCCAATTTTTGGAACCCCCGGCTCCCCAAGTGTTTTTCCGGGGAACGGTGCGTGTTCGCTTTACAGATGATTTAGGACAGAGGCAAGAGCGCTATGTCCATTTGGTACAGCGGCGGGGTCAGCGGGGAGAACCATTAGTGACATTAAATATGCGTCCAGGTGAAAAACGGGATGTTACTGTGGATCTACTCTACCCACCCGATGCCACCCCACCCCAAGTGCTGACAGTAGCGACATTGCTTGGTCCTAGCTATGAGAACACGACTCAAGTGCCGGCCGCTCCCAATTCTTTGTCCCTCACACCCGTGACGACACCCTAGGAGTGACGAGAGTGGGCGATCGCGCCGCGTGGCCAAAGGACAATCGCCTTGTTCTCATTGGGGATGTCCACGGTCACTATGAAGGCCTGTGCCGTTTACTAGATCTCGTTTCACCTCGCGTGGGCGATCGCCTGTACTTTCTTGGCGACCTTGTGGATCGAGGGCCGAGTAGTGCCGCTGTCGTGGAATTAGTGCGCCAGTGTGGCTATGGTGCTGTGCGCGGCAACCACGAAGACATGATGCTCTTCACCTTTGAGAATAAACAAATCAATCCAGCGCGGCTCTTTGTCTGGTCGAATAGTGGTGGGGATGAGACCCTTGCCAGCTACACCTCCACAGAGTTGCTTTGGCAGCACCTCGACTGGCTGCACAGAGTGCCTTTTTATCAGGATTTGGGAACGGTGTTTATCGTCCATGCGGGGCTTGATCCAACACTGCCCCTAGTGCAGCAAACCAGTAAAGAGTGCTGCTGGATCCGCGAGTCGTTTTTAGGCCACCCCATCCCCTACTTTGCGGATAAAACAATTGTGGTCGGCCACACGATTACCTTTACGTTTCCCAATGTCGAAGCAGGACAAATCGTGCGGGGTGCTGGCTGGATAGACATTGAAACCGGTGCTTATCATCGCCGCAGTGGCTGGTTGACGGCGCTGGATTGGACGAATCAATGGGTCTATCAAGTGAATGTCCTCTACGGCGGTACCCGCCAAGGGAAACTGGAAACATTCCTTGTGGATTTGGCAGATTTCTCTTGGAGCACGAGCTAGCGCTGGCGCCATGCCGACCACAAAAGACACGCAATGCCGATATTAATGGCAATATCCGCCACGTTAAAGACGGGAAATTGAATCCAGCGAAAATCCAAGAAGTCAACGACTTCGCCCGTGAGAAAGCGATCAATGCCATTGCCTAAGGCGCCACCCAGTAAACAGCCATAGCCCACTTGCTGCCAGCGATCTAATCTCGGACCGAGCACCGCCCAAGTGATCAGACCCAAGCTCACGATGAGAGACAGCCAGCGCAACCAGACACTGCCATTGGCAAAGAGGCTAAAGGCCGCCCCAGTATTTGTAACGTAGGTAATGTGAAAGACACCGGGGATAATGGGCGTTGTTTGCGGCGGTACTGTTAGGGCATAGGTGGCCACAATCCATGCTTTCGTCAGGCGATCGCTAACTAAGGCGAGGCCAGCCGCCCACCAAAAAAGGGGATTCTTGATCTTGAGCCGCTTACTGCTCATCCCACAGGACTAAGGGCGGCCACTGAGACCCGTGCCGCCACCTGTTGGGCGATCGCCCGTAGGGCTTGCGCCGAAGCAGACTGCGGATCCGCAATGAGAATCGGTTGACCCAAATCTCCCCCTTCCCGCACGGGCAATTCCAAAGGCACCTGTCCTAAAAGGGGTACACCCATTTCCGCCGCCAAGGCTTCGCCGCCCCCACTGCCAAAAATGTCATAGCGACGATTGGGCAAATCGGGGGGAATAAAGTAGCTCATATTTTCCACTAGCCCAAGGACTGTGACTCCCAACTGCTGAAACATCCGCAATCCCCGCCGTGCATCCCCAAGGGCAACAGGTTGGGGCGTTGTTACAATCACTACACCTGCCATTGGTACCGCTTGCGCCAGTGTGAGTTGGGCATCCCCAGTGCCGGGGGGCAAATCCACAATCAGATAGTCCAATGCGCCCCAATCGCTTTGGTAGAGAAATTGGCGAATAATGCCATTGAGCATGGGACCGCGCCAAATGACCGGCTGATCACGATCAATCAGGAAGGCCATCGACACCACTTTCAAACCATGAGCTACCGGAGGTAACAGGACATCGCCTCTGGCTTCCTTGCGCACTTCGACAATGGCATCCTCTAGCCCCAGCATCGTGGGAACATTCGGCCCATAGATATCCGCATCAATAATGCCAACGGCAGCCCCCGCTTGGGCAAGGGCAAGGGCTAAATTCACCGCAACGGTACTTTTGCCGACCCCCCCTTTCCCACTGGAGACGGCAATAATGTTCTTGACTCCTGCTACATCGGTGCGATCGGGCAGGCTCTTTTGCTGCGGCGTTTCAGCGGTAACCGCCACTTGCACATCCATCACCCCCGGCAGAGTAAAGACGGCCTTCTTGCAATCCTCGACAATAAATTCCCGTAGGGGACAAGCCGGGGTTGTCAGTACCAGTGTAAAGCGAACCGTGCCATCCTCAATGGCAACATCGCGGATCATGTTGAGTTCCACTAGCGATCGCCGTAACTCGGGATCTTCCACAGGACGGAGAACGGCCAACACAGACTCAACAGTAAGGGGGGCACTCATGCAGGTGATTCGTTACATTCGCTACTTAGATAGCGATCGTACCATCGTTGGGCAGATTCCTCCGCCAGCCACAGCAGCGATACAGCCAACGATGCAAGCCAAGACCGCTCTCAGACAGGATCACACCCCCATTTGCCTACACTATATTTCAGAAAAGGGCGGTATTCTGGAAAGTATTAGCCATTTGGGATCAGAAGGATTGCAACGTTGACTCACTCCACCCTCCACCAACCCGCCACAGCCGCCGGCCAAGGCCTGCAACGCCAACTTATTGTCATTCTTGATTTTGGGTCGCAATACTCCGAACTTATTGCCCGCCGCATTCGAGAGACCCAAGTCTATTCCGAGGTCATTTCCTACCGCACCACTGCTGAGCAACTTGCCCAATTAGCCCCCAAGGGCATCATTCTCTCCGGTGGCCCCAACTCCGTCTATGACGAGAATGCTCCCCAATGTGATCCAGAAATTTGGAACCTCGGCATTCCCATCCTTGGCGTGTGCTATGGCATGCAACTGATGGTGCAACAGTTGGGGGGAACTGTGGAGCGAGCCACCGCTGGCGAGTATGGCAAGGCAGCGCTCTTTATTGACGACCCCACGGATCTGCTCACGAATGTTGAGCAAGAAACAATTATGTGGATGAGTCATGGTGATAGCGTCACCGAGTTGCCCCCCGGTTTTCGCGTCTTGGCGCATACCCACAATACGCCAATGGCGGCGATCGCCCATCCAGAGCGGAAACTCTATGGCGTTCAGTTCCACCCAGAGGTGGTGCACTCCGTGGGCGGTATTGCCCTGATCCGCAACTTTGTCTATCACATCTGCGATTGTGAACCCACTTGGACAACGGCTGCCTTTGTCGAAGAAGCGATCCGTGAAGTGCGCGCCAAAGTGGGGAACAAACGGGTACTCCTTGCCCTATCGGGGGGGGTGGATTCCTCGACACTGGCCTTTTTGCTCCACCGCGCCATTGGCGATCAACTCACCTGTATGTTCATTGACCAAGGGTTCATGCGCAAAGGCGAACCGGAGCGACTCCTCAAGCTCTTTCAAGAGCAGTTTCACATCAAGGTGGAGTACGTCAATGCCCGCGATCGCTTCCTTGCCCAACTGGTGGGCGTCACAGACCCCGAAGAAAAGCGCAAACGCATTGGCCATGAATTTATCCGCGTTTTTGAAGAAGAGTCGCAGCGGCTAGGGCCTTTTGACTACCTTGCTCAGGGCACGCTGTATCCCGATGTCATTGAATCGGCAAATACCAACATTGACCCGCAAACCGGCGAGCGCGTAGCGGTGAAAATCAAGAGCCACCACAATGTGGGCGGTCTGCCGGAAAACCTGCGCTTTAAGCTGGTGGAACCCCTGCGCAAGCTCTTCAAGGATGAAGTGCGCCAAGTGGGGCGATCGCTGGGTCTGCCCGAAGAAATTGTGCGGCGGCATCCTTTTCCCGGTCCCGGTTTAGCGATTCGGATTCTGGGGGAAGTGACCCCGGAACGCCTAGAGATTCTGCGGGATGCGGATCTGATTGTGCGGCAGGAAATTAACCGCGCCGAGATGTACCACGACTTTTGGCAAGCCTTTGCGGTGCTGCTGCCGATTCGCACTGTGGGGGTAATGGGCGATCAGCGAACCTATGCCTATCCAGTGGTGCTGCGGTTTGTCACCAGTGAAGATGGAATGACCGCTGATTGGGCACGGGTGCCCTACGATCTCCTCGAGCGCATTTCCAACCGCATTGTCAACGAGGTGCCGGGGGTGAATCGGGTGGTCTATGACATTACCTCCAAGCCACCGGGAACCATTGAGTGGGAATAAATTTGCCAGAAAGGGGAGCGATCGGTTTAACTGGGAGAGATGGTGGTGTGAGTGATGTGGCATGAATGGCAAATGGACGCTGGCCCTTGGCTTTAGTGCAGGTGTATGGCTGCCCCTCGCGGCAACGGCGCAATCTAGCCCGCCCCAATGGCAAATTGAGGCTCGGCCAATAACTCACCCCACCTTTGAAGTGGCACCAACGGTGGAAGCACTGCCCCAATGGCAAGCCGTTCCCGAACCTAGGGGCGATCGCCCGTGGCAGCCAGCAACGCCAGAAGAACTGGCGCAACCCATTTTGCCCCCTGTAGCTGAGCAGGCACCGACACCCGTCATTGCCGAGGAACCCCAGTATCGCATTCCTCCCTTAATGCGTCCGCCCACCCGTCTCTTTAACTTGGAGACTGCCAATATCCTGCCGGAGCAAACCCTTGAACTACGGGGGGGAATTCGCAACTATGATCCCCAAGTGGCTGGGGGCGGCGGCGGTCTGCAAATTTTCTATGGCTCCATTGACTATGCGATCAATCATCGCTTACAAGTGAGCTTTAGTGGCAATTACTACGACGATCCCTTGGGACGCTTGGTGAAGGGGCTACAGCCCGACCTTCAGTTTGGGGCGATCGCTGCTGGTCTCAAATATCAAGTGCATCGCGGCGAGAATCTATCGGTGGCTGTGGCTGGCTCCCTAGAGGCAGTACGGGTGCGATCGGACAATTTCCTCTTTGTGCCGGGTGCTGCCCAAGCAGGTACTTGGACGGTTGCCGCCTCATTGCAAGCGCCAATGACCTATTCCTTTAATCCCCAGTTGCAGTGGCACTTTACGCCCAACCTCACCTATTTTCCCGACACAGTGAACAAGGGAGGAGAATTTTACGGCACGAACTTCAACTTTGGCACAGGCATCAGTTGGCAGCCCCATCCTCGCTTTAATCTTTTTGCCGATGTCAATATGCCCGTCGGTCCGGGGGGCAATGCCGTGCGCAGTAGCGATGGCGCGATCGTCAACCTGCCCGTGTGGAGTGCCGGTGTGCGCTTTCTAGTGAACCCTTCAGTGAGTATTGATTTGGCAGCCACCAACGCCTTTGGCATTACACCTGCAAGTCGTACCTTGGCTTTTTTGCCCGGTGCGGATCAAGTGGGTGTCATGGCGGGATTAAGCTATACCCCCAATATGGGGCCTGATTTTGCGCCACCCTTTTTGCCCAGTTTTCGCAGTGGGCCTCGGCAACCCCTCACGGATCGCGATCGCCAGCTTTTACTCAATGGCCTCACCCTTACCTCCCCCAGCACCCTTGATCCGGGGATGCTGCACCTGCGGGGCAATAGCGGCACCACAGGAACCGGTTTTCAGGTGGGCTTTGGTCTTGCCTACGATGCCCAATTTGCCATTGCCATTGAACAGTGGGAACGCGGCGAAACCCTCATCGAAAACATCAACTACAGCGGTAACTTGCAGTTGGGGCTAGCAGCGAAGTTGCGTTTCCTCGATCAGGCTCAAGGGGATCCCTTTTCTTTGGCCTTTCAAGGCTCATTTAATCGTGGCATTAAGCAGGGGGGAGGTGGCAGTCGTTCCCTAGGCGGCTTGGAACTGGCCTTTATGTATGAGCCAACCAAGAATGTGGCACTCCTGTTGAATCCCAAGTTGGGCATCTTTAGTCCCAGCCAAAAAATCGTCGGTGGTGTGGGGGTCGGCCTCAATGTTGAGGTAGTCCGCAACCTCCAATTCATTGCCGAAGCCACGCCGGTCTTTGGGCAAACGGGGGTCTATAGTGCCGGCTTGCGTTACGTCGTGCCCCAGTGGGGACTAGGCATTGATCTCTATGGATCAACGGCAGTCGGCAGCAGTATTCCCAATGCAGGTCTTGTCGGTCAGGGGTCGCCGGGGGTGGGGGTCAACCTCCATTGGCTGTTTGGCGGATCGCGGCCACAGGAGAATTAAAGTCATGCAAACTCAATAGTTGTTAGTCCCCCCTCAAGCGCAATGAAGGGGGAGCAGGGGCTAACACCTAACTGCCGTAGATGCCTTTATCATCCCGTTGGAAGAGGCGTTTGATGTGCTCCCACGCCTTAATGAGGGCATTTTTTTCATCGTTGGACTCCTTCAGCGCCTCGTTGTAGGCTTCGACAAATTTAGACTGAGCGGCCTCCGAGAGATCTGCGCGTACCTCTGGGGAAATATCCTCTGGCCCAGACAACTGCCCCTCAGGCTGACGCGGAATTTGCATCTCCGTAATGGCTGCCTCTTGACCGCCAGCGGATTGCAATAGGAGAAAAATCTCGCCGGCTTTGTCCTCAGGGACTTCAACGACCAGCAAAAATTCACCTGCCTGTACCCGCGTTTGATAAATGGCAGCTTTGTCCTGCGGCATCCCCAAGGAAATCAGTGCGGATCCTAGGCCGGCGCCCAAAGCACCATAGAGCGCACCACTGGTCGCCCCCAAAAGGGCAGCCGCCAGAGGGCCAGCAGCAGCCACAACGCCAATAAAAGGAATAAACAGAACGCCGACTCCGGTCAGCAAACTCAGCAGTGAACCAAACACCGAGCCATAGAGGGCACCCGTGGTGACGCCATCCAAAATAATATCTTTCTTAGTAATAAATCCACTAATGCGGGCTTCAGACTGAAAATTGCGGCCAATGATTGAGATATTTTCCTTGGGCACACCGCGATTCAAGAGTCGTTCGATCGCCTCTTTGACTTTGGCCTCTTCCTTGAAGGTGGCCGAGACACATTTTGTTGCTGGTTGAGCAAAAGTCGTACGCATTGATGGGTTTCCTCATCAGGACATGACCCCAGTATAGATACGAGCAATTATCGTTGACACCGAACCTCCAAGGTGAGGAAACAGAACGCTCTCCCCACTCGACTAATCGCGGGCAAGGTTTTCAAAGCGAGTGTATTGGGGGTCAAAGAGGAGCTTGACGGTGCCCACTGGGCCATTGCGGTGCTTGGCAATCAGGAGTTCACAAATGCCGCGATCGGGGGTGTCAGGGTTGTAATATTCATCGCGGTACAGCAGAATCACTAAGTCGGCATCCTGTTCAATAGAGCCGGATTCGCGCAAATCAGACATCAGGGGGCGTTTATTTTGCCGTGATTCAACACTGCGGCTGAGTTGGGAGAGGGCAATGACAGGGACATTGAGTTCCCGCGCCAGTCCCTTGAGGGAGCGGGTAATTTTGGAGAGTTCCTGCACCCGACCTTCGGTAGTTTCTTCGCCACCCATTAGTTGCAGATAGTCAATCAAAATGAGGCCGAGGCCATTGGGATGCTCGGCATGGAGACGACGGGCAGTGGAGCGAATCTCCCCAAGGGTGGGATTGGGAGTGTCGTCAATGTAGATGGGCAGTTGCGAGAGAATACCGATCGCCCGACTTAGGGGTTCCCACTGGTGTTGGCTAATGCGCCCCGCCCGTAAATAGTTGCTGTCAATGCGGGCTTCGCTGGCAAGGAGACGTTGCACCAGTTGCTCCTTGGACATCTCAAGGCTGTAGATCGCCACCCCCAGATTATGAATTTCGGCAATGCGACGGGCAATCTGTAGGGCGATCGCCGTCTTGCCCATTGAAGGACGACCGGCAATGATAATCAAGTCCGATCGCTGGAAGCCTTGGGTCATGTTGTCCAGATCATAGAAATTGCAGGATAGACCCGGCTGAATATGACCGATCGCCCGCTGCTCCAATTCCGTAAACGTGCGGGTAAGAATTTCATCGGTGCGGGTCAATCCCTGCTGAATCCGATCCTGCGTCACACTAAAGATCTGCTGCTCGGCCTGATCCAAGATCACATTCAATGGGAGGCTGCTATCGTAACCCAGCTTCACCACATGGGTACCGGCTTCAATAAGCTTACGGCGCAGGTATTTTTCCTTGACCAAGAGGGCGTAGCGATCGATATTGATCGCGCTCACTGTGCGCTCGACCAGTTCCACCAGCTTGGTGTGCCCCCCAACTCGTTCCAATAGCCCCTGATCCTGTAGCCAAGCGGTAACGCACAGCAGATCCGTGGGGCTGCCGCGACTGTGGAGCGAAACCGCTGCCCGATAGATCTCGCGGTGGGCACTGAGGTAAAAGGCCTCAACCGGCAAAATATCCACCACGCGGTTGATGGCTTCCGGGTCTAAGAGAATACCCCCCAAGATCCACTCTTCCGCTTCGAGGTTCTGGGGGGGAATCAGTTGGCTATCGGGCTGAAAACTTGGCTCCTGAACCATCAAGGAGGCTAGCCCTAATCGGCAACGACTTGGATATTGAGTTTGACACTCACTTCGGGGTGAAGCTTGATTTCAGACGTGTAGGTGCCCAATTTGCGAATCTCCGGCAGAGTTATTTCGCGACGATCGATGGTTTCACCCGTAATCGCTTGAATTGCATCGGCCACATCTTTGGGTGTAACGCTGCCAAAGAGCATATCTTTTTCGCCCACGGGCATTGAGATGGTAATGGTGGCCAGTTTTTCGAGGGTGGCTTTTTGTTTTTCAGCAACGCCTTTAAGTTCGGCGAGCCGCTGCCGTTCTTTTTCTTGGAGCCGCTCTACGCGCCGCAGGGCACTGGGGGTTGCTGGCTCGGCAATCCCTCTTGGAAATAGGTAATTACGGGCATAGCCGGGGGCGACTTCGACAACTTGACCCATTCGCCCGAGTTTATTGACGGTTTCATTCAAGACAACTTGCACCCGCTTTGCCATGGGGATCCTCTTTCATTGAACTGGATGGGTTAACAGCAAGCGTCAGCGCTGGTGGCTACGGCTGCTATTTTAGGACAAATAACTATTCTATAGCCTCTCGGCAGCAATTGCGACAAAAAAAGGGCAGAACGCTGTTCCACCCTTGTACCGAGTTTGTTCCAAAGTTAAGGGTTCACTTAGAGGGGATGGAAGAGCAAGTCGGGATAGAAACGATTAAACTCAATCAAAATCCCAGCGGTAATCGTCATCCAAATGGCGGCCAGCACGGGCGCGGTGGAAAGATAGGTCAAAAAGTGTTTCATGGTACGTCGTCCTTATGACAGTCAACAAACAGTGAAGCTAGCGAGGGGAAACGGTGATTTCGTTGTCTTTGGCGGTGAGTTCACCCGATGCCAGCTCCTTGAGGGCAGCCAATGGCCAAGCAAACCCCGTGAGCATGCATTTGATGGCAAGGGGCACATCAATAATGATTTCTTTTTCATTGGCCTCACCGCTGTTGCGCACAGCAATCAAGTAGGCGCGACCCACCCAGCCAATCCAGCCGGCAATGTACAGGAAGAGCACACTGGGAATGAGAAAATCACCGGCACGGCTGAGGCGACCATCCACAACGAGGTGGGGCAAACCATCTTGGCCGCATAGGGCTTGACTATAGCGCTCAAACCGTTTTTGACCGGAGGCGGGATCAGCGGTGGTATTCACAGCAGCGGCAGCACGTTTTTGAAAGGCAGGAGAATCTTTGCAGGGGACGAGTCCTGCCACATCAGCGGCGGCTAGAGGGGTAAAACCTAGCCACAGGGTCAAGACAAGGAGTAGGGCTAACAATCGACGCATGGAGTGTTGTCCTCAAATGCAGACAGGTCAAAGTGCATTCACGGAGAGAGCAATCCCTCCCAAAGCTGCCATCATTTTAGCGGATGGGCTTCAACCCAACCCTAGGGGAAAGGTTAATAATTTTTACGAGGGCAAATGCTGACTAATGCTTCCTCTGGCGATCGTTCTATGGTTGATTGGTGCTACCGCACAAACTGCATCTATTGAGCCAGACAAAGCTCCTTTGCTAGACTGGATCTATTGCTGGATTTGACTTTGAAACATCTACACATCGGTGGCGCTGGGGGGAGAGCTGACCCACGGTGATTTCGCAACCATGAAAAGTGTTTCTCCTATTTTACCCCCCATGGATGCTGACCTGACCTTTAACTTGCCCGACCAAAAGATCCTCGAGACCTTACCTGCCCAACAGTTAGTGGCGATTATTTTGCGTCAGCAGCAAATTATTAATCAACTCCGCCATACCCTCTCGCAGATTCCCGGCGCCCCTGAGGTCGTTCACCTTGAGACCCCACCCCCCTCAGAACCCCATCTGGCACTGGTGAGTGAGGACACGGTTTGTTATTTTCCCTTGACAGGGGGGAACTGCTGGACCATTGGCCGCAGTGAAGACAATTCCATTGTGCTCAGCGATCGCTGGATGTCACGGAACCATGCCATGATTCAGCGCATGGGACAGGGGGAGTTTTATCTCATTGATCTCGGCAGTCGCAATGGCACGTTCGTCAATGGTCGCCGCGTCAGTATTCCCGTGGCCCTGCACAATGGCGATCGCATTACCTTTGGCCAAACGGAACTGGACTTTTTTAACGAACCCTTTGCCTCCCTATTTGCCGAAAATGCCACTCTGTCTTTGCCTCAATCCGAAGGCTCCTCCACAGCACTGCTCCATGTCCGCCGCCTGTTGACGGTTCTGGTGGTGGATATTCGTGACTTTACCAAGCTAACGCGGCAACTCGAAGAGGAGCTACTGTCGGAGCTAATTGGCACGTGGTTTCATCGGGCGGGCGAGATTATTCGTCAGTACGGCAGTTGGGTTGATAAGTACATTGGCGATGCGGTCATGGCGGTTTGGATCCACGAAAGCGAGGAGATTGGCTATCAAGAAATTTGCCACACCCTCTCTGCCTTAGAGGATTTACGGCTGATGACGGGAGAACTGCACCAGCACTATCCCTTGCCGTGGCCACTGCGCATTGGTTCTGGTTTGAATACGGGCTATGCCATGGTGGGTAATACGGGGAGTGGCGATCGCCCCGACTATACTGCTCTGGGAGATACCGTTAACGCTGCCTTTCGCCTTGAGAGTGCCACCAAAACCATTGCCGCTGATCTGGCTATGGGGGCAACCACCTACCACTACCTTGTGCAGTCTTGTCCAACCGTTGTCCCCTTTCGACCCCAAGTGCTGAACCTCAAGGGCTATGATGCTCCTGTACCCGCCTACGTGGGCAGCTTTGATGACCTCCATCGGTTCCTTGCCCAAGCCATCAAAGGTAGGGACACCCTGCACTAAACACCTGAAAAAAGGGATTAAGGGACGGCCTCCCTCTGATATTATTGAATCACCTGTAGGGGGCAGTCTAGACATCAGTCTATTGTGGGCGTGATGCCTCAGTTTCCTCTGTCACCCTGCTGGCGATCGGCTACCGCCGCCTGCGCTCGCTGTGCGATGTGGTCAGTTCTTTGCTTTGACTCTTAATGAACCGCTGTTTTTTGTAATGACCTGTGAGATTTGGGAGGTAAAGGAATTATGCAACGTTTGGGCCGCTGGCTAGCACTGGCTTACTTCGTGGGCGTTAGCCTGTTGGGCTGGATCAACTGGAGTGCCCCAACCTTGGCGGCAACTGCATCCACCGAGGAAGAACTGGTCAATGTGATAGATGAGAAACTTGGCACTGCCTATGGTGAAAAAATTGACCTTAACAATACCAACATTGCCGCCTTTATTCAATACCGGGGGTTATACCCAACCCTAGCTAAGTTAATCGTTAAAAATGCCCCCTACCAATCCGTTGAAGATGTCCTGAATATTCCCGGCTTGACGGAGCGGCAAAAGGAAATTCTGCGGGAAAACTTGGATCACTTTACGGTGACCGAGGTGGAAACGGCTCTCGTTGAGGGTGGCGATCGCTATAATAATGGGCTATACAAATAACTACCCTCATTAGATCAACTTTGGGTTAGCGTTGACTCCCGCAACTTCTGGATTTGATGTCTTAATCATTGGCAGTGGTGCTGCGGGTCTCAGTGCTGCCCTTGCCCTTCCCCCTAGTTATCGCATTGGCCTGATTACCAAAACTGACCTTCGCCAATCTGCCAGTGGCTGGGCACAAGGCGGTATGGCTGCGGCCATTGACCCGACGGATTCTCCCCTACTCCATGCCCAAGATACCCTTGCTGCGGGGGCTGGCCTCTGTGATCCAGTGAGTGTCCAGTTTTTGGTTGAGCAGGCACCGGCACAGGTGGAGCGGCTCTTGGCGATGGGGGTGGCTTTTGATCGCGTGGGCGATCGCCCGGCTCTGACCCTCGAAGCGGCTCATTCTCGTCCTCGGGTACTTCATGCCGCTGACACCACAGGTCAAGCCCTGATTACAACACTGCTCGAACAGGTCACTGCTGCACCCCATATCGCGCTTCTGCCCAATAGCTTTGTCTTTGATCTGTGGCTAGAGTCGGGGCGATGCTGTGGGGTGTGTCTGTTGCGTCAGGGACAACTTCAGTGGCTGCGCTCGGGGGCAGTTGTTCTCGCCACAGGGGGCGGCGGTCAAGTTTTTGCCCAAACCACGAATCCCCCCTTAAGCACTGGCGATGGTGTGGCAATGGCATGGCGGGCAGGAGCACACATTCGGGATGTCGAGTTTTTCCAATTTCATCCCACCGCTCTTGCCGTTGAGGGAGCACCGCGATTTCTGATCAGTGAAGCAGTGCGCGGTGAAGGGGCACATCTCATAGACCACACAGGGCATCGCTTTGTGGCGGACTACCATCCTGCTGGCGAGCTGGCACCACGGGATATTGTCAGTCGCGCCATTTACCGTCACCTTCAGCAGAGCCATGCCCCCCATGTCTGGCTGGACTTACGACCGATTTCTCGCGATCGCCTGCACTACCGTTTTCCGAAAATCATTGCTGTCTGTCGGCAGTGGGGCATTGATGTTGAACAGCAACCCATTCCCGTGTCTCCAGCAGCCCATTACTGGATGGGAGGAGTCGTCACCGATTTACAGGCCAAGACCAGCCTTCCCGGCCTCTATGCCGTTGGTGAAGTTGCCAGTACTGGTGTCCACGGTGCCAATCGCCTTGCGAGTAACTCCCTTTTGGAATGCTTTGTCTTTTCAGCTCAACTGGCACATCTGCACCCTCAGCCCCTTCCCTTGGCGGTGTCCCCTGTTAGCCAGCAAGCCCTTGAAATTGAGCCAGTGAGTTTTCGGCAGTGGCGCCAAGATCTGCGGGAACTCCTGTGGCAAAGTGCTGGCATTTGTCGCGATGCTCCCACACTGATGGCCGCTCTTTCCCAAGTGAAAGAATGGCGCCAAGAACTGCTGGCTCATCCGATTGCGATCGCCCTTCGTGAACTCAACCCCAATCACTGCTATACCCTCAGCAATACAGCCGCCCAGACAACTCTTTGGGAATGGGGCGAGCTACGCAATCTCTTGGACATTGCCTACTTAATTCTCAAAAGTGCCCTCTTTCGGGAGGAAAGCCGCGGAGGCCACTACCGTCAAGACTACCCCCAACCCGATCCCAATTGGCAAATGCACACCCTAATTTGGGGAGAGCACTGGCAAAAAGCGGCAATTCAAGGCGTCCAGAGTAAACTATAGTTGCTATAGATTCCAAAAATTTTTTGCGGTGATCTATCCCTATGATGCAGTCACGGCGTGTGCAGGAAAGTTTGGTGGGTCTGGTGATCCTTGCGGGCTTAGCCACATTAGGGGTCGGCCTACTCTGGTTGCGGGGCAACCTTGCCGGTACCAATAGCTACACCCTTGAGGTGGAATTGGATACAGCACCCGGCTTAGCGGTGGGGACACAGGTGCGCTATCGCGGTGTCCAAGTGGGTCGCGTCACGGCCATTGGGTTTGACGCCAATGGTGTCCAAGTGAGTGTGCGCGTCAATAATGTGTTGATTCCCCGTAGTGCTGTACCGGAGATTCGCCAGTCGGGCTTTATTGGTCAGGCTTTCTTGGACTTTACCCCCAAGGAGCGAGTACCGGAGATTCCCGAGGGCGTCACTGCCTTTGCCCCCAAGTGCCAACCAGACTTGATTTACTGCAATGGCGATCGCGTGACGGGCGTCCGAACAGCCAGCCTCGAAGACCTCATACGGGCAGCTACCCGCTTTACCCTAGCGCTGGAAGAATCAGGGATTATCAATAACGCCAATACCCTCATTCTGGGCGCAACCCGCACCGTCAATCGTGCCGATCAATCCCTGACGAAGGTGACCACTGCCCTCGATAGTTTCAACGCCCTCAGTAATGAAGCCCGTGCTGAACTACGGAACTTTAGCACAGCCTCGCAAGCGGTGACCCGTGCGGCCAACCAGATCAGTGAAATGGTTGAGGTCAACCGCAACACGATTAACTCCGCCTTGCGCAACATTGATGGCGCGGCCCGCGATCTGAGAACCACGCTTCATGCCCTTCGTCCCCTGACCAAGCAGCTGGAGCAGGGGGAATTATTGGCCAATTTGGATGCCCTCATTAAAAATGGTGCTGAGGCAGCAGCCAATCTCAATAAAGTCTCTGGGACACTGAGCAGTCCTATCATTATGCTGTCGATCGCCCAAACCCTAGATGCAGCACGGGCAACATTTATCAATGCCCAAAAACTCACGAATGACTTGCTCAAACTCACGGGCGATGAATCGTTCCAGTCTGATTTGCGACGCCTCATTAAAATCCTCAGCCGCCTACTGGCTTCGAGTGAGGAGCTTGAGCAGCAATTCTTGGCACTCCATGCCACTTCCCTAGGAGAAACTCAGCCACCACCCCCCAACCCTGCCCCGAGTCCAAGTGTGGCTGCGACGCCCCCCAAAGAGGAAGAAGCTGCCGTGACCAGTGATCCCTAGGTTGGCAATTGGTTGAGCGGGCGGTTTCTGTGCTACCCATACAGGTAAAGCGCACTTCGCTACGACGACGGGAAACATCTGGATTGCGGTTTACTGGTGCGAGTTGACCATTGAGCCAGTAGAGCTGCCCCGCAGAGTAGGCGCGAAATTTCAGGCCAGCCAGTTTGGGTTGTTTTGCTTGGGCCTTGCGCAGTTCGTTGGCGATCGCCAGTGCCCGCATCAGACCGAGATCAGCATTCGAGCCGGGGGTCAAGCAGTTCAATGTATTACTGGCTGCCGCCTGCTCTAGCAAGGCAAGGATTGGCGTTTAGTACAGCCCTTTTCCAAAATATCCCGTGCCCAATCCCGACGTAAAAATCCGTAACGTTGATTTTAACGAGCTGTTCGGGTTTCTCCTGTGCGGGTAAAGCGCACTTCGATACGACGCCGGGAAGCATCTGGATTGCGGTTCGCTGGTGCGAGTTGACCATTGAGCAAGTAGAGCTGCCCCGCAGAGTAGGCGCGAAATTTCAGGCCAGCCAGTTTGGGTTGTTTTGCTTGGGCCTTGCGGAGTTCGTTGGCGATCGCCAGTGCCCGCATTAGACCGAGATCAGCATTCGAGCCGGGGGTCAAGCGGTTCAATGTATTACTGGCTGCCGCCTGCTCTAGCAATGTATCGAGATTACTGCCACTGCCTTGATTGGGCTGGCCGTCGGTATGGCCAATGATTTCCACGGTGTCAATACCATACTTTTCACGGGTATCCATAACCATTGAGGCTAAATTTACCCAAATGTATTGGCGAAACGGTTCAGAGAGTTGCGCACTGCCCGCAGGGAAACGAAATTTTTCATTATCTGGAATAAAGAGAATCGGCGGCGGTCCTTGGACAGTCTGTTGGGTTTGAAGCTGTTTTCTCAGTTCATTCACTTGTTTTTGATTAACAATCATAAAAATCATCATGAAAAACGTGATTAAGCTCAAAATCAGCAAGCTGCCAGACATCAGATCCGTGTAGGACATCCAAGGGTTGAAGTCCTCTGATTCCTGTTGCCAAGAGCGACGGAGTGGGCGCATAGACAATTACCTAAGTTTGCGTGGGAGCGGGTGTAATTTTTTGGGAGAGAGTCACCAAGTTGCCATTGATTTGCTCAAGGGATTGAACGGCTTTGGTCATTGATTGGCTAGAGTCTTGGCTGTGTTTCTTCAATTGGCTTAACTGCTCGTTGACCACTTGGGTAATTTGATCCGTCACTTGCTCTAGGCACTTCTCAAGGGCTTTGATCTGGCTCTGGCGATCGCCATCGCTTGCGGAGCGTTGCTTGCGATAGTTTTCAAAGCTATTTCTGAGAGTTGTTAACTGGTCGGTGAGGGATTTATATTGCCGATCCAACTGCTCTGTGACACGGGAAATTTGGTTTGCGGCTGTACTCAGTTGTTCGACATGGGAGGTATTCTTCCTCAAAAGAGTGAGCAACTGCTCTTGACTGGTTTTGTTCTGCTCAATAATATTGGACACTTCCGTGCAAAACTTGCTAACACCAAAACGCACTTGCCGCAGTTCCTCATTCCCTTGGAGGAGGTGTTGGCCAACATCATTACTAAGTCGCTCCATAGAGCGCAGCATCGTTAGGAGTTCCTGTTGATTTTGGCTCAGGGTATTTTGTGATCTTTGGGCGATCGCCAGCAGTTCCGTCAGTTGATCTGCGACTTGTGCCAGTTCCGTGGACTTCTGCGCCACTTGCCGATTCACCTGCTCAATCTGGTTGACCAAGCCCAAAACCATGTCGTGAATATGTCTAAAGGTGGTCGTGGTGGTGCTGAGATCGCTGGCAATTTCCTCAAAATTCACGTGGGTGCGATTGACCCGCTCTAGGGTTTCTGAAACCTTGGTGGTCAGGGCAATCACTTGACTATTCAGTTCTTGCGATCGCGCCGCCGCTGTCGTCAACTGATCAATAAACTGCGCAAGTTGCTGTGTTGCCGTACTAAATTTCTCCGCAAACTCGCTATTTTCCAATGTCTGCACTGCGGTCTGAAAGATATTTGCCCCAGACACAAGATTGCCCGCTGCGTTATCGATTCTGGCAAAGACCCTCTCCGCTAGCTCAATATTCCTGCTGTACATTTGCCTAAGATTGGCCAATTCCCGCTCGAGGGGTTCTCTAATTGCGCTAGTGACAGTTTCATGGAAGTTCTCTAAAAAGATAGAAAAGTTGTCATCAATGGATTTAATCAACCGTCCAGTGGGGTTTCGTTGTTCACTAGCTAGTTCATGATCCAGATACAGTTCTACAGCTGTGAAAAAGTGCCGCCGTGCCAAAGTGGTATTCCAAATAGAATTGATAAAGGTTAGCAAAATTCCCAGCGAAAGGCTGACCAAACTCGACACAAAGGCCAGCGCCATTCCCCGCAGCGGCTGACGGAACCGAGTGAACAATTCCTGAATCACAACATTCTGTTGGGCAGGATTTTCCCCTTGAAGGGCAGAAATATCCAGTGTTCCCAAGTTGTCGATGATGCTAAAGACATTGATCGTGATTCCCAAAAACGTGCCCAGCAACCCAATCGCAATCAGTAAGTTGGGGGTTACCCGTGTCAGGTACTCAATTTGTTCTAGGGACATGCCCCACAGCCGTTCTTGGCCAAGCATGTAGTCCACCAAGGTAACTGTATTGATCTCGTCGTACTTTTCTAAGCAGCGCGTCATCCGCTGCCGCAGGTTCTGAATGAGAACGGGCGCTTGTGTCGTCTCACTGGCCACAGCCCACTGCCAGCGGATAAACTCCATTAACCGTAAAAAAAGGCGCCACCGCAGCACAGCACTCATAAAGGCAATGAGGATCGGCGTGCCAATAAAGAGTTGGAGGATGGGCGAACCCTGCACCTCTTCTAGAAACAGGCTAAACAGCTCCATTCTTTTTACCTCAGGGAAAACAATGCGTTATTGCTCTAGTTTGTCTTGATCATCCTCATCTGCCGCGTCAACATCTTGTTGCTCAGGGGGTGGTGACTGATTGAGTAGGCGATCGCTCCGAGTTGTACCCGAGGTCAATGTTTGGCTCCAGCGATCCTCAATGCGTTTGTCCAGTTCCTCAATCAACTCCTCAAGAATGCCCTTTTGGGCAATCTCCGTGAGGCCTTGAATCTCTGTCCCTGCCACAATTGGCACCATGGCAAAGTTAATGTGATCGGGTGAGTAGGCGCGAATTTCCTCAATGAGTGTCATCACATGTGGCCGATAGTCCTTTTGCCATTGCGGGGGATTACTCACTAGAAGCTCAATTACCCCATTCAGTTGTTGGTGAAGGACATCTGTTAATGTCATGGTACGTTGATCTTGGTTGCGAATCTGCACCCAAGTTAATTGATCAATAACGACTGACCAATCATTCCCAAAGGTAATTTTCCTGCCCTTGTTTTTAGGATCAAAGACAAGATTATCGCCCTCTAGGGCAAACATTCTCAAGCCGAGGCACTTAAAGAACAGCTCCTGCACTTCCCGCACCACTTCTGGCGGGGGCGGCAAAATATCCGTGAGCGTAATCGTTTTATTGGTATGCAGGGCGTCAAAATTGCCCGCGTCGCCTCGGTTTTCGTAGGCATACTGGAAATTCTTGGCCGTCAAATCATTGATCAACCGCAGGGGAAAGCCGGCATACTCCGTCATGAAAATCACTTGATGCTGTTCTGACGCCGGCAATTGCACCCGCTGTGCATTCCCCAGTATCCCTGTTTCCGTCAGCAGTTGGGTAAAGGCCTGCACATAGGCATCCTCTGTGGGGGGTTGGTGATAGGCAATGAAGACCGTTCGCTTATGGGGGGCGTTGTTAAAATAGCCGTCATTAAGATTCAGAGGCAGCAGAATGTCCGACTGATTCTTCAGCGATGTTAAATACGCAATCAACTGCTCGCGGCTGCCCATTTCCATAAAACGCTGAATTGCCGATCCCCGCAGTGCCAGCATCAAGGTCGAAATCCGTCTGTCCACCACTTGATCAAGGGCAATGGGAACTTCCGCTGTAAACTGGGGTTTGAGGAAGCGTTCTAAGCTCGGTGGCGCCTCTGTGCTGACAACCACTGCTTTTTGAATCACCTCAGTAGAAAGCTGTTCCAGAGCCAAGCGCCGCTCCCCTTCCTTGGGGGGCAACACCGCATTAATCGCATTTTCGGTGTCTTGGGGATTGACAATGGGCAAGCCAATTCGCTCTTGAACATTGACTTCCGAGAGCTTTTCACCCCGCCGTTGCAGTACGAGGATATTTTCTTGGATGAAGTTGCGTAACTGCACCAACTGGGCAATTTTTTGATTCGTAAATACAATCAGGTCTTCTGTAGCCACCCGGGCTTGACGACTCACCTGCGATTGGTAATTTTGGCGAGCGAGGGTCAGCACTTGATCCACAGCCACCCGAAAGGCAGTTTGAATTTTTGCCGTTTTGCCAAAGGGAAGAAGCTGCCCCTGAATTGCCTGCACCTCATTTTGCAGTTGGGTAGTGATATTGCGCAGTTCCGCATCAGCATTTTGGGGACGATTCGCCTCGTATTGAGCACGGACACGCTCGAAGTTAGTCTTGAGTCCCTGTAGCCAGTTAATGGCATTGTCGAGGCCAAAGAATTGGTGATCTGGTTGCAGGATTTGCTCTAGAAATTTTTCAATACTGGCTTTGATGTCATTGGTCACGTCTGACGTGTGCTCAACAATTGGCGTGAGCCAAACCCCCCGTTCTTTGCTGTTCTCTGCAGGGCGCACATAGTTCAGCAGTGCCATGGCATTCTGGGGAAATTGCGTTTTTAACAGATCTTGTTGCCCACGGGATTGGGCTGCACTAATTTGACTATATTGATCGTTGCGCCAGCGTTCTAAATTGGCACTTAGCGTTCCTCCCTGCACGGGGACTTTTTCTAACCGTTGTTTCAGCAGTTGCCCTAGATCATCCGTCCCCCAGTCAAATTGACTTGTATAGAACTGCTGCATTTGGCTGTTAGTGGGGGCTTGACCAAGACCATTTTTCCAGAACTCTAACACTTGAATTTTGATTTGGTTGGCGGCCAGCAAATTGATCTTGTCTTGGGGGAAGTAAATGCTCGCCAGTCCAGTGGCCATGTAGCGCTGGCGATTTGGGCGGGGGTGTTTATCGTATTCTTCGGTGGCATCAATGGAACGCAAATTGTCACGGGCAGAGATTGCAGCGGCAGCCGTCGCACTACTACTCAAAAAGAGGCAAATTTTCTGAGCAATGGTGTTGGCGATTTTGCCCTTGGCGTTGGGATCCGTTGGGGGAATGATGAATGTGCCGCCGGGGGTGGCGTTGGACATCAAGTAGATGTAGTCGTAGGGCGGGCGAGACTCCCCTAGACGGCGTTCGCCGGGGTATTGGGCATTAAAAATGGTGCCCTTGCGGGTGTAATAGTCCAATTCCTTGAGGGCAGCGTAGCAGTTGGCCTTGACGACATCGTTGCCACCGTAGAGATCGGGACTGACGACAAAGTAGCCGTAGGTTTCAAAGTTGGGCACACTTTCGGCAAAGAGCCGCCGCAGAATGTAGCCGATATCGAGAAACAGGCCGCTACCGGTACCGCCGCACAGGGAACCCGCCACAAAAACCCGTAACCCCGGCCTGACTTCGATGCCACGGGCAATCAGGGCACCCGCATCAGCACCAACCACACGGCCATGGGCTAAGTTCAAGGTTCTCACCACCCGATCATAATTTTTGAAGAGGGCAAAACGACCCACTGCCCTCACGGCACCTGCTCCCTGCTCAATGGCGCTGAGGTTGCGAATCAGTTGATCGGGAAACCATTCAAGGATATGGTCGTCGGAATTTTGCACATAGGTATTTTTTTTCCGCCGTTCGTAGTTCTGCTTAAATTCATTGACTTCGTTGAGGGAAACGCGGATATGGACTTCCTCAGCCGGGGTAAATTCAATGCTTTGGCCTCGGTAACTGGGAATGGGCCCCCCGCGATCGGTATCAATTTGCACAAAACTGACGATGGGTAGATCGGCCAAGGAACCAAATTCTTCAATGATATTTTGGCGAATGCGTACCAGAACATCTCGCCCGGTGCCCCCTAGCCCTACGCAGATAACGGGCATAACGGTCAAATTATTGTTTTCTGCGGTATCTGTGGTAAACATCCAGCCCCCTATGAGTCTGCTGCTAAACGAAAGAGATCAACCTTAAGGAATCACTTTATAGGGTTATCCTGATGATTTTATCCTTGTATGCAAGGAGAGCAAAGCTACGCTGTTTAGGAATGGTGATCGAGCCAAAGATTGGCTGACCATCACAGGTGAGTTCTCCTGATTCTAGGGCATGAATGATCAGGTTTTGATCTCGCCGTTCAAGGATGGCGATCGCCATCATACTGGGCAAAGGCACCACCAAGAACGTACCAGCGACACTACCGCCGACACCAATTTTTTGGCCATGCTTGAGGGCAAAGCGATACTCTTGATCCCCCACCTGAACAGTGACAGACCAAGGAATTTGCTGCCGCAGCCAATGCACAGCGAACCACAAGCCAGCCCCAAGAACCAACACCCCCAAGACACTCGCCAGCAGAATCTGCCACCCCAGTTGTCCCCGAAGATAGGCGTCCACTAGACAGATGTCGCCGCCGCCGGGTTTAGGGGTACAAAATTCCTGCACTGTGGCTGGCACATCGACAACGGTTAGCTGAAAGTTGCCGGGCTGAATACTGCGCTGCTGCATTGGTAGAGCCGCAAACCATTGGCTGCGCTCTTGGGCTTCTGGGGTATCGGCTAGACCACAGACACTATTGGGGACTTCTATCCATTGATCCGCTTGCCCTTGGGGAAGGTTGAGGGGAGCATCCGTAATCCAAATCACCGACTGGTTTTTGATCGGTTGCTGATTGTGGAGGCGGTCTTGGTTGAGTTGCGCCAAATAGCGATAGACAAAGAGTTCGGCACACATAATATCGGTACCCTGCTCAGTGCCGGCATTCATGGGCACCGCTTCTAAAATTTTGGGAATATCCACAGACCCTTGGTATTCAAAGACCACGGGCGATCGCACCGTCATGGCAAAGGGCAGAATATGAACGGTGTCCCCCTTGGTTAAGGTTTTTTCAATGATCTGCCGTAGGTGGAGCCGCCCTGGATCATTGAGGCCGACACTTTCCGTGAGGTCGATCGCCAGCACCACATCCCGACCGCCCCAACGCCCAACCCACGCCAACCCGTCCTTTTGCTGGGGGGTGAGGGGACGATTGCCGGGAACCACAGGTGGATTCATAGTCAGTGGCTTAAATTGCGAGATTTCTAGGGTTAAAGGGGTCGCCTCTGTTTATCATAGACCTAAGGAATAAATGCGTAGAGCCTCAATTTTAGAATGATCGGTTGTTACTGGGGATACGACTTACCATGGAGAATGCCTTACCTGCGGTTTATTTAAGTGTGTTGATTATTCTACTCGGCGTCTCAGCTTGGTTTGTGGTCAAACAAATCCTCAAAACCCGCCGCATTGAATCTACTTTGGCACGCCTGCAACGAAAACTCAAGCAGGAACCAGGGACCACTCAAGAATACTTTGAACTCGGCAGCATCTACCTGACAAAGAAACTGGCCAGTCAAGCGATTCCCCTGTTTCAAAAAGCCCTGAAGGCGGCTGAAAGTGAAGGTGAAACCTATGTGGCTCCCATCTACAATGCCCTTGGCTATGCCTATTTCATGCAGGAGCAGTATGATCTCGCAATTCGCCAGTACAAGGAGGCTCTGAAAAATCAGCCTGAGTACATCACGGCTGCCAACAACCTAGGCCATGCCTATGAGAAAAAGAATCTAGCCCAGCCAGCCCTTGAGGCCTATCAGCACACCCTGAAATACGACCCCAACAATGCGATCGCCCAACGGCGGGTGAATTCCCTGAAAAAACGGCTGAGTGGCGCGGCGGCTTGAGGATCCCTCGCCAAACAAAAACTGGTTAACAATAAAAAACTGGCTAGGACATTCCCCAACCAGTTCGCAATTCACTCTGTGTATTTAGCTGGATAAGCTACCCCTCGGTTTAGGCGTCTCCTTCGATGTAGAGGAACAGCAACCCCATCACCACCGTGGGCATCAGCCAGCACACTACGGGAATAAAAATCCAAGGCAAAAAGGATGCAGCGTAAGATCCCATCATAATCAGCGGTTCTCCTTCTGGGTGATCAAAAGTAAAGTGTGACCAAGGCCCTAGTTAAAGAGGCCGGTCATGATGCCATCCACAACAGCAAAGTTTTCGAGGAGGAAGAAGGCAACAAAGGCACCACCCATAGCCCCCACAAAGAAGCCAGCCGTAAACTGACTCCAACCCTCACCGGTTTTCAGGGGATCGCTGCTGCTGCCACCCTTTTGAAAACTCACAAGGCCATAGGCGGCTAGGCAAGCTGTGGCAATCAAAATCAGGGCGATACCAGAAATTAAACCGCCCAAGTTGGCCACATCGGAATCCCGCAAGGGACCGAGCTTGACCCAAGGACCAATGACAAAGTAGCCGTGAGCCATCCCTACTTCTAGCCCCCGCAGAATGGGCGAGAGGCCTTGACGATAGGCGGGGAGATTGCCAATAAAGGTCTTGACTAGGCCAGAGTCAGAAATGGGTGTAGATAGGTGACCGATAAAGGGATCACCATTGTATGGCTTAACCAGTTCTTCTGCCATGATTTTTATTTCCCTAGCATTCCGTCATGTCCGCGCACAGGCACGAACCTAAGTGGTTATTCTAGGCAAGGGCGGGCGATCGCGCGAGAGAGAGCGTTCATCTCTTTAAGAAAGTTCATGTATCGCAACATCCCCTTACGCAGCCCCGCCCTCAAGTTGGGGTTAGTAGGTGGGTACGCTGGGATCGACTTCCTGACTCCAAGCGTTGATGCCCCCTTTGATATTGATCCCCTCAATGCCAGCCTGTTTCAGTATGCCCAAGGCTTTGGCAGAGCGACCCCCCATCTTGCAGTGCACCAAGAGGCGATGGCCATTCACCAGATTGCGGATTTTCTCCACACCGGGGCCATTTTCAATCTCCGAGAGGGGAACGAGTACAGCGCCGGGAATCCGAGCAATTTCGTACTCGTTGGGGTTGCGCACATCCACAAGAACGTAATCTTGGGCACCGCTGTCCATGAGGGCTTTGAGTTCCTGGACGGTCATTTCGGGAATTTCTGCCATTTGGGCGGCCTCCTGTGCTTTGGCTTGGCGAATACCACAAAATTCTTCGTAGTCAATGAGCTTGTCAATGACTGGCCGTTCGGGGTTTGGGCGCAGCTTGAGTTCACGGAATTTCATCTCTAGGGCGTTGAAGAGCAAGAGGCGGCCACTGAGGGTTGTGCCTTTGCCAAGAATAATTTTAATCGTCTCCGTGGCTTGGATGACGCCAATAATACCCGGCAGAATCCCAAGAACGCCCCCTTCCGCACAGGAGGGCACTAGGCCCGGTGGCGGCGGTTCCGGATAGAGATCACGATAGTTGGGGCCGCCTTCATAGTTAAAGACCGTGGCTTGGCCCTCAAAGCGAAAGATGGAGCCATAGACATTGGGCTTATTCAGGAGCACACAAGCATCGTTCACCAAGTAGCGGGTGGGGAAGTTATCGGTGCCATCCACCACAATGTCGTAGTCCGCCATAATCTCAAGGGCATTGGCGGCGCTCAAGCGAGTTTCGTAGAGATCCACTTGGCAGTAGGGATTGATCTCAAGGATGCGGTGCTTCGCCGATTGAATTTTCGGCTTGCCCACCCAAGAGGTGCCGTGGATCACCTGCCGTTGCAAATTGGAGCTATCCACCACATCAAAATCTACAATGCCAAGGCGGCCAATACCGGCAGCGGCGAGATAGAGCAGCAAAGGCGATCCCAATCCACCCGTGCCAATGCAAAGCACGCTGGCAGCTTTGAGGCGTTTTTGACCCTCAACACCCACCTCTGGCAAAATCAGATGGCGGGAATAGCGTTCATAGTCGTCTTTCGTGAGTTCAATCGTAGAAAGGTCTGGATTTAGCATGGTAGCCCTTCATAAAAAATGCGGCTGATCTAACCCGATCAGCAAGGGTGAGGGGATTTTCTTATTTTACTTAGGGGCGCGACAGAGGATCTGCCAAGGTTTCAATTGTCAACACTTGCGGGGGGGTGGCATCCGGCGGATAGAGCAGGGTGAACTGTACCCAGCGGATTTCTTGGGGTTGTAGCGTGAGCCGCACCAGATCGTCCCCCTGCTGGCCTTGGCGTTGGACAAGGTGAATGATCCGACTTTGGGGGGTGCCTTGATCATCGCGGAAGCGCAATCGGACACTGCCTCGGAAAAAGATGCGGTTGGGTGGTTCAGCAAAGAACCGTAAGCCCCTGGCGGGGGCGTCGAATTTGATGGGGGTTTGGAGGGCAAGGCGCAGGGTCTGGGGGCGATCGCTGGTGTTTTGTAGCGGTAGCACCAGATCATATTCAATGCCATAGTTGCCATGGGCAGCATAGGCCGTATCGGGATAGCGCACCACGAGGGGAGCCGTTTGCACTTGTCCTGTGCCCAAGCGCCCTGCCACTAACGAACTAATGGGATAGGAGAAGGCGGTCCCCGCGGCGGGAATCGGAATTGGTTGTTGTTGGGGATTGTGCCAGCGGGAGCCAAGGGCGACACCCGCCACTCGGCCATAGATAATGCTGCCCCCTTGATCGGGGGGGGTGGGGGCGCGATCGCGGGGGGTGACCAATTCCCCTGCCGTCAGTGTCTGCTGCCATTGCTCTAGGGTCGGCGGTTCATTGCCAAAGCGGGCTAAACTGGCGAGGTAGAGGTTGCCACTACTGCGGGCACGAATCAGCAGCGAACGGCCATTGAGGGGGGGGTCGAGTCCCTTGACCGGAATCGGTAAATTGGCGATCAGGGCATAACTGCGCGGGGGAATCATGATTTGTGCGGGCCATCCCGATTGCCGCCGTTGTCGCAAAATATCCAGCATGACGCGATCGCCCGGACCAGCAAAAACTTGGCCGAGATCATTGGCCTGCTGATTGGGCAGAGGACGAAAGGGCGCATCCGGCTGACTCAAGTAACTGGCGGCATGGATCAAATTCACCGTTACCGGTTCAGAACTGGGGTTGTAGGCGAGAATCCCTAGGTAGAGGGTCGTGAGATCCTGCGGGTCGAGGGGCTTCGCAATATGGTGGGCAAAAATATCAAAGCGATCGCGAAAAGCAAAGTTCAAGTGGGCACTAGGAGTTGCTTTGCCCTCTGGCGGAAATGTGGACAGGAGAATCCCTGATCGCTGCACCACCTCTGGGCTATTGCTATTCAACACAGGCACCCGATCAAGGGCACCCGGCAAAGGGAGCACTTTTTGCGGTTTTTCAATTGTTGCCGGCGCCTGAGCTAGCACTGGGGAAATGACAACCAAGGCCGCACCGCTCGCCAACCACCAACGGAAATCAACAGACATTACCGAGACCTAGTAGCTCATTTGCAGCGTTACACTCGCCTCTACCTGTAATTCCCCGGACACCACAGGGGTGCTATCGGCCATGTTTGCTGCGCGAACGGCAAGGGGTCTTGGCGGGGGTGCCGCCTGATTAATTTGAATGCTCACCACTTGGCGCGGTTGGAGATTGAGGGCACTGAGTACCGCTTGGGCTTGACTTTGGGCATCTTGGGTCGCGCGCTGCAGGGCAGTGCGTTGGGCAGCGGCAATCGTCGCCTCTGGTGCGGTGAAGCTAATATTGTCAATCGTGGTTGCGCCAGCTTGGACAGCAGCATCAAGAAGGGACCCTACGCGATCGCTAGCAATGCGAAAACTCACCGTATTGCGCCCGATATAGCCCACCAGTATCCGCTGATTGTTGGTGTACTGATAATTGGGACTGAGGCTCAGCCCCGTGGTTTGCAGTTGACTGACTTCCCGTGCCCGCAGAACCGCCAAAACGGCATTGGCTCGCCGCGCCACCTCTTGCTGTACCTCTTGAGCCGTGCGACCTTGCACCTCGACCCCTAGGCTGACTTGGGCAAGGGTTGCTGAAATGGCTTCTGTCCCTCGACCTGTAACCGTCAGGGTACGTTGGGCTTCTTGGCTCACGGCGGGTCGCTCAGCAACCACCACAGATCCCCCAACAAGAAGCGCGGCAAGACTGAGGGTATAAAAAGGCGTTAACGGATGTTTCACAGCGGTATTCACCACAGCTCAGCAAAAAACTCATGAACCTTGTTCCTCTCCAGACCGCCTCCCACTCGGATTCTGTTCCCCTTTAGGCGCTAATCGTATGAATTTTAATAAAATTCGTTCCTTGGGGAGTTTGGGCAGGAATGCCGCCCAGAATCAAAATTTTATCGCCCTCAGTGACCATCTGGCGCTCCTTGAGTTGGTTTTCAGCCACGGCAATCATCCCTTCAAACGTCATAGGCAGCGTTTCCAAAAGAATCGGCTTCACACCCCAGAGCAAATTCATCCAGTGATAAACGCGGGGGCGATCGGTAAAGGCGACAATCATGGGTTTCACCCGTTCCCCAGAGGCAATGGTTGCGGTATAGCCCGTTTCCGTAAAGCAGGCGATCGCCCGCAGATCGAGGATTTGAGTAATGGTGGTTAAGGCTTCACCTAGGGCATGGGTCTCATCATTGCGGTAGGCGGGCATATTGTCAAACTCAAGGTGCGGCTCCACATCCGCTGCAATCCGCGCCAACATCTTCACCGCCTGCCCAGGAAAAGCCCCCACAGCAGATTCGCCCGACAACATCACCGCATCTGTACCATCAAGAATGGCGTTGGCGACATCACTGGCCTCTGCCCGCGTCGGACGGGGATTGTGAATCATGCTCTCTAGCATTTGGGTTGCCGTAATCACAGGAATACTGCGGTAGTTGCACTCGCGAATAATTTGCTTTTGCAGCAGCGGCACCTTCTCTACCCGCATCTCCACACCGAGATCGCCCCGCGCAACCATGATTGCATCGGCCACCCCCAAAATCGCTGAGAGATTTTCCACTGCTTGGGGTTTCTCAATTTTTGCCAGCACGGGCATATCACTGGCACCGTGGGCCGCCAAGTACTCCCGCAACTCCCAGAGATCCTCAGCTCGGCGCACAAAACTCAGGGAGATAATATCAACCCCCTGCTCAATGCCAAATTGAATATCCTGCTTGTCTTTGTCTGTGAGGGAAGGCAGCCGCAGATTGAGATCCGGCAAGTTTACCCCCTTACGACTTTTGAGCGTGCCCCCCTGCACCACCCGGCAGGTGACCCGATCTCCCGCAATGGCCTCGACCACCAATTCCAAGAGGCCATCATCCAAGAGCACCTGCATCCCCGGCTGCGCCTCTTCGGCAAGATAGGGATAATCAATGCCAATGCCTTGTGTCTCTTCCTCAGTGAGCGGCACGAGGTGGACTTGCTCCCCTTCCACTAATTCGATGCTCCCTTCAGGAAGCTGGCCAACGCGAATCTTCGGCCCTTGCAAGTCTTGCAGCAGGGTTAAGGGGGTTGCTGCTTCATTGGCCACTTGTCGTAGCAGAGTAATGGTTTCGGCATGATCTTTATAGTCACCATGGGAGAAATTTAACCGTGCCACATTCATGCCGGCGGTTAGCATCTGCTGGATCACTTCCCGCGATCGACTGGCAGGGCCAATGGTGGCCACAATTTTGGTGCGACGAAACAGCATAGGAGAGGGGGATAACTTCATGCTCTCCTAAATCTTAGGCATAGGTCAGGGAATCCGGTGGTGTTCTGGCTTGCATTGGACATTAACTTTTGTGGCTACAGGGATGTGGCTATAATTTGCCTCGTGGAGACTACCGCTGGAGGCCGCGATGGCACGCCCCCTTACCCCCGATAATCAAACGCTGAATCGTGCTTGGACTTGGCAAGATGGCCTGATTATTTTGGCCTTGATTGCCCTGATCTTTTGGATTGTCAACACGGCGGCGCAGTTTACAGGACAGTATGACCCCACGATCACCATTGAGCTGAGTCCAGCGGTCTTGCCCAGTTACACCGCTCAAACGCTGCTGCGGATGCTGATTGCCTACATCATCTCCTTGGTGTTTAGCATCCTCTATTCCTATATTGCCTACTACAATCGCACTGCTGAAAAAATCCTGCTGCCGCTGCTGGATATTCTGCAATCGATTCCCGTGCTGTCGTTTTTGCCGGGGGTGGTGCTGGCACTGATTGCCCTCTTTCCGGGGAGCCGTATTGGCGTGGAATTGGCGGCCATTATCCTCATCTACACGGGAATGGCTTGGAATATGACGTTTAGCTTTTATCAGTCTTTGATTAGCGTGCCTCGAGAGCTGCGGGAGGTGGCAAAAATTTATCGGCTGGGGTGGTGGCAGCAGGTGTGGACGCTGGATTTGCCGGCGGGTGCCATTGGCCTGATCTGGAATAGTGTGATGTCAGTGGCGGGGGGCTGGTTTTTCCTGATGGCGATCGAGTCTTTTACCATTGGCGAGAAAACCTTTACGTTGCCGGGGTTAGGTTCCTATCTGGCGGAAGCAGCCAACCAACAGGACTATGCAGCATTGGCCTACGGTCTGGCGGTATTAATTGGCATCATTATTGTAATTGATATTCTGGTGTGGCGCCCTCTCATTGCTTGGGGCGAAAAATTCAAGATGGAAATGGTCGAGGCGGAGAATGTGCCTAAATCCTTCGTTCTTGATTTCCTGCGGCGATCGCCCACGTTGCGAGCCTTCCACCAAAATATCTTTGCCCCCGCCTGGGAACGACTGGATGAGCAGTTGCGCCCCAAACACCCACGTCAATCTGTTGCCCCCCAGAATGACCAAGGCAACTGGCCGATAACCCCCATCATTTTGCTGATTTTTGCCGCCTTCGTGGGTTGGGGAGCGATCGCCTTTTTGCGGCAAATGTTTGGTGTCAGTTGGCAAGATTGGCAGCAAATTGGTCTAGGGGCGGTTCTGACCACGGTGCGGGTAGCGGTGGCACTGGTTCTCTCCCTACTGTGGACAGTTCCAGTGGGGGTGGCGATCGGTCGCAATCCCCGTGCTGCTCAAGTGTTGCAACCCATTGTCCAAATTGCGGCATCGGTACCGGCTACGGCGCTGTTTCCAGTGCTGCTGTTGGCGCTGGCCAATGTGGGTGGGGGTTTGGAGATTGGCTCTGTGGCACTGATGATGCTGGGCACGATGTGGTACATCCTCTTTAATGTCATTGCCGGTGCCCAAGCGATTCCCACGGAATTATTTGAAGCAGCGGTGGTCTATCAACTCTCTTGGTGGCAGCGGTGGCGCACCCTGATCCTGCCCGGCATTTTTCCCTATTTGATTACGGGCATCATTACGGCGGTGGGCGGCGCTTGGAACTCCAGCATCGTCAGTGAATATGTGGAATTTCAGAATCAAACGGAGCAAACCCTTGGCTTGGGGGCCACGATTTCTGAGGCTAGCGTTCGGGGGGATTTTCCCCTACTGATGGCCGCCACGGCAGTCATGTCACTATTGGTGGTTTTGACCAACCGCTTGGTTTGGCGCCCCCTCTACCGCTTGGCGGAAACCAAGTATCAACTGCTGTAGGCGGTGAAGATGCGCGTTATTGGCCTCATGAGCGGTACCTCGGTGGATGGCATTGATGCGGTTTTAGTGGAGCTACAGGGGGGCGATCGCGACCTTGAGGTACAGGTGCTGAATTTTTGTACGGTGCCCTATCCCACAGCCCTACGGCAGCAGATTCTCGACATTTGTGGCGCAAAACCTTTGACCCTTGCAGCGTTGGCGGAGTTGGATGAGGCGATCGCCGAGGCCTTTGCTTTGGCAGCACAAACGGTTCAACAGGGATATCCCCGCGCAGATCTCATTGGCTCCCACGGTCAAACGGTCTTTCATCGCCCCCCCACGGGCGATCGCCTCGGCTACAGCCTACAACTGGGACGGGGAGATTGGATTGCTTGGCGCACGGGGATTACCACCATTGCTAACTTTCGTGCTCAAGATATTGCCCTAGGCGGCCAAGGAGCGCCCCTTGTGCCTCGGATCGATTGGTGTCTTCTCAGTCATCCCACGGAAGTCCGCTGTGTGCAAAACATCGGTGGCATCGGCAATGTTACCTACTTGCCGCCTCAACGAGAGGATCCTGAGGGCAAAGGGGTCATGGGTTGGGATACAGGTCCCGGCAATGTGCTGCTTGATCTGGCCGTAACGGAGTTATCGGGGGGTGAATTCACCTACGATGCCGATGGGGCATGGGCGCGGCAGGGCAAAATTATCGATCCCCTAGTAGAGCACTGGCTGCAAGACCCCTTCTTTCAGCAGCTGCCGCCAAAGTCCACAGGGCGAGAATACTTTGGTCTGCCCTTTTGGCAGCGATGCCGCACTGAGGCTGCTGGTCTGGCGCCTGCGGATCTGCTGGCCACACTGACGGAATTTACGGCTCGCAGTATGGTTGAGAGCTATCGCCAATTTTTGCCCCAAAAACCGCAGCGGCTCTTCCTCTGTGGCGGCGGTGCCCACAATCGTTTTCTCAGGGAGCGCCTTCAGGTGCATTTAGGAGACATTCCCGTGGAAACCACTGCGACGGCGGGCGTACCGGTGGATGCCAAAGAGGCGATCGCCTTCGCTATTCTCGCCTACTGGCATGAGTTGGGCTTGCCGGGGAATTTGCCCCAAGTCACAGGTGCGCGCCAAGCGGTTCCCTTGGGTCAGTGTTGGCTGGGACAGTCATGAAAACACCCTTTCCAGCCATTGTCACCACGGCTGAAATGCAGGCAATCGAAGGGGCGATGTTCAATGCCGGCTTTCCAGTGGCTGCCCTGATGGAAAAGGTGGGACAACGCCTCAGCGACTTTCTCCAGCGTCAGTTTCCACCGTATTCCCGTGTTGGGGTTTTGGCCGGTCCGGGGCACAATGGCGGCGATGCTCTGGTGGTGGCGCGGGAACTATGGCACCGCGGCTATGGGGTGAAGGTCTGGCAGCCCTTTGAACGTTTGAAACCCCTGACGGCAGATCATGCCCGCTATGCCCGCTTTCTCGGTCTGCCCTTTGTCGAGACAGTGGACAGCTTGCAAGAGGTTGACCTGATCGTGGATGGTCTTTTTGGCTTTGGCCTAGAGCGGGAACTGACGGGTGAACTTGCCGCTGCCATTGACCAAATCAACACGTGGCGGCAACCACGGGTGAGTATTGATGTCCCCTCGGGGCTACACAGTAATACCGGGGCAGTTTTGGGTACGGCAATTCAGGCCGATCGCACCCTCTGTTTAGGACTCTGGAAGCGGGGGCTACTGGTAGAGGAAGCACAGCCTTGGGTGGGGCAGGGGGTGTTAATTCCCTTTGATATTCCCTCGACGCTGATTGAAGCGGTGTTGGCGACTGCGCCTCGGCGATATTGCTTAGATGCTTCCTGTTGGCAAGAATTGCCCCTGTCGCGATCGCCCATTACCCACAAGTATCAGCAGGGACAACTGTTACTCATTGGCGGCTCTGCCCAGTTTGGCGGCAGTATTCTCCTCAGTGCCCTTGCTGCACGCTGTACGGGTGTGGGAATGCTGGTGGTGGCGGTGCCCCAGTCCCTGAAGTCCCTTGTGCTCTCACGAGTCCCCGATGCCATTGTTGTTGGCTGTCCAGAAACAGCGAGGGGGGCGATCGCTGGCTTGCCGGAACCACTAGACTTGAGCAAGTTCTCAGCCATTGCCTGTGGGCCGGGGCTAACCCCTGAGGCGGTGCCCGTTGTGGAAACCGTTCTCGGTGCCGGGCAACCCCTTGTCTTGGATGCCGATGCTCTGAATATCCTAGCGACGCTCTCGCCATGGCCGCTGCCAAGTCCGACCATTTTGACCCCCCACTATGGCGAATTTCGGCGGCTCTTTCCAGACCTTGTCACCGGCGATCGCCTTGATCAAGTGACCGCCGCCGCGAGCCGCAGTAATGCCATTGTTCTTCTCAAGGGCGCACGCACAGCCATTGCCTCTCCGAAGGGTGAGCTTTGGATCAACCCCCACAGTACCCCTGCCCTTGCCCGAGGGGGTAGTGGGGATGTTCTCACTGGCCTCATTGGTGGCCTTTTGGCGCAGCAGGAAGCCCTCAGCGCCACCTATGGTGGGGTTTGGTGGCATGCCCAAGCCGGCCTTCAGGCAGAACGAGAGGCCACTGCTCTAGGGGTCTATCCTGAACAACTGATTGCCCACCTGTTACCGACGCTGCACGCTGCTCTAACTGCTGGCGTTTAGCTTTTTGGCCAAGAGTTGATTGGTCAGCTTCGGGTCGGCTCGCCCTGCTGTTTTCTTCATGATTTGGCCAACAAAGAAGCCCTGAAGTTTCGTTTTGCCCGCGCGGTATTGTTCCAGTTCATTGGGGTGCGCTGCTAGCACTTCATCAATCATTGCCTCTAGGGTAGCCACATCGGAGATTTGACTGAGGCCTTTTTTCTCGACAAGGGCTTTCGGGGAGCCACCTTGAGCCAGTAATTCCGGCAGCAGATCCTTGGCCATTTTGCTACTGATAGTGCCCGCCTCAATGAGTTGGATCAATTCCGCCAATTCAGCAGGTTTCAGAGGTAGTGCCTCGATCGCCAGTTTTTGTTCCTTGAGATAGGCGGTAATATCGCCCATGATCCAGTTGGCCGCTAATTTCGGGGGTGCCCCGGCGGCAACGGTGGCTTCAAAGTATTCGGCAACGGCTCGCTCATCGGTGAGGACACGGGCATCTTGGGGGGGCAGGCCCCACTCGGTCTCGTAGCGGTGCCGCTTTTGCGCTGGCAGTTCAGGCAAATCCGCACGCCAAGTGGCCAGTTGCTCCGCACTGACTTCAATGGGGCCGAGATCGGGTTCAGGAAAGTAGCGGTAGTCACTGGAGCCTTCCTTGACCCGCATGGTGCGTGTTTGCTGCGTGGCCTCATCCCAGAGGCGGGTTTCTTGAACGATGGCTTCGCCCGCTTTCACAGCAGCGACTTGCCGCTCAATTTCATAGTCAATGGCGCGTTGGATGGCACTAAAGGAGTTCATGTTCTTAATCTCGACCTTGGTGCCAAAGGTGTTGCTGCCCACGGGGCGCACGGAGATATTCACGTCGCAGCGCAGCGACCCCTCCTGCATATTGCCATCGCAAACCCCCAAGTAACGGAGAATACGCCGCAGTTCTTGGGCATACTCGGCAGCTTCTTGACCCGTGCGCAGATCTGGCTCAGAGACAATTTCCACAAGGGGCACCCCTGCCCGATTCAAGTCCACTAGGGAGTAGGTGGAGCCAGACAGGCGATCGCTCCCCGCGTGAACCAGTTTGCCGGCATCTTCCTCCATGTGCAGGCGAGTAATGCCAATTTTTTTACGGTGGGCGGTGCCGTTGTCATCCACCAGTTCAATCTCAAGGTAGCCATGCTGGGCAATGGGCAGGTCGTACTGCGAGATTTGATAGTTTTTCGGCAAGTCGGGATAAAAATACTGCTTGCGATCGAATTTGCTGTAGGGGGCAATCTGACAATTGAGGGCTAAGCCCGCCTTCACGGCATACTCGAGCACCTTTTCATTCAAGACGGGGAGTGTCCCCGGCAAACCCAAACACACTGGGTCAATGTTGGTATTCGGGGGTGCGCCAAACTGGGTTGAGCTGGACGAGAAAATTTTGGTTTGGGTACTCAGTTGGCAGTGAATCTCTAGGCCAATCACCGCCTCGTAGGTGAGACTGGCGGGATCCACAGGGGTGGGTTCAGGCGCAATGGTTGCTGCCTGCTGCGTCGAGGTTGGTGGGGTGGATTTCGCCGTTTTTGATGTTTTTGAGGTTTTCGATGCTTGCCGTTTGCTTGATTTTGCCTTTGCCATCAGAAACTCCACAAGGGTACCGCCACTATAAAGCAGCTTACAGCCCTTTTCCCAAGGATGGAACACGCTCAAGGCTGTGAAAGCAAGTACAGGAGAGTATTTGATTGCCCTAGGTCTATATGCATTTTCAGAAAAGGACTGTCTTCAGGGGGGGGAATTGAGGATCAAGAGCTAGGGGCGATGATTGCGCTCCTCCATGGGCACATAGGGCTGATTGTGGGCACCCGTATAGACTTGGGTGGGGCGATAGATGCGATTGGCCTCCAGTTGTTCTTTCCAGTGGGCTAGCCAACCGGCCACGCGGGCGATCGCAAACACAGGCGTAAACAGATCACTGGGAATGCCCAACCGCCGATAGACAAGCCCCGAGTAAAAGTCCACATTGGGATAAATCCCCTTGTAACTGAGGTATTCACCCACCACTTCTTCCAGTTTCAGGGCAATGTCGTAGTAGCGATCGCCACCAAACTTATCAAACAACTGCTCCGCCAGCTTCTGCAAAATCGTGGCACGGGGATCCTTGACCTTATACACGCGGTGGCCAAAGCCGGCAATTTTGATCTTATTCTGAACGCACTTTTCCACATAGGGACGCACATTCTCGACACTGCCGATTTCCTCGAGCATATTGATCACCTCTTCATTGGCGCCCCCGTGGAGCGGCCCTGCCAGTGTACCCACCGCTGAAGCAACCACAGCGTAAGGATCTGTCAATGTCGAGGCCGTCACCCGCGCCGAGAAGGTAGAGGCATTCATCGTGTGCTCGGCATGGAGAATCAAGCAAATATCAAATACCCGTGCCGCAAAGGGATCGGGACGCCGCTCATTGAGCATGTAGAGAAAGTTGGCCGCATAGTCCAGCTCATCACAGGGCATGACCGGATCATTCCCCTTGCGAATCAGTTGAAACGCCGCCACCATTGTTGGAATTTTGGCCAAGAGGCGGATGACTGCTGCCCGAATGTACTCCGGATCGTCGAGAGCCCGCCGCGAATAGAACAATCCCAAGGCGCCCGCCGAGGCCTGTAGGGCATCCATGGGGTGGCCACTGTCGGGAAAGCATTTCATCATGTCGCGAATGCGATATTTCACGCGGCGATGGTAGGTAATATCGTGCTCAAAGGCCGCCAACTCCTCCTTGCTCGGCCAGTAACCCCAAATCAAGAGGAAGGCAGTTTCCAAAAATGTGCTTTTCTCCGCTAGTTCCTCAATCGGGACACCGCGATACTCAAGAACGCCTGCTTGGCCATCCACATAGCTAATGGCCGACTGAGCAACGGGAATACCGTCAAGACCGGGGCTAAATTCGCAAGCAACCATGCGTGGGTGTCCTTAAAAGGGGGCAAACTGAATCGCAATTGCAACATCTATCAATTTTAGGGGAGAGGGGAAAGATGTTGAGATGTTAAGCTGCATTCCCGCTTCCTTGAAGTTTTCCAACGTTTTGTCGGGCGAGGGAAAGAGCCTCGCTACGATCGCGATCGGACATCAAAATGCCTTTGCCCAAGGAGTTGACGCGATGAAACTTGCCTACTGGATGTATGCAGGGCCGGCTCACATTGGTACTCTGCGCATTGCCAGTTCCTTCAAAAATGTTCATGGCATTATGCACGCGCCCCTTGGAGATGACTACTTCAACGTCATGCGATCGATGCTCGAGCGAGAGCGCGACTTTACGCCTGTCACCGCCAGTATTGTCGATCGCCATGTCTTGGCACGCGGCTCCCAAGAAAAAGTGGTGGACAATATCACCCGCAAAGACACTGAAGAGCACCCTGATTTAATTGTGCTCACCCCCACCTGCACCTCTAGCATTCTTCAGGAAGACTTACAAAACTTTGTCCAACGCGCCAGCCTCAGCACCACTGCCGATGTCCTCTTGGCGGATGTCAATCACTATCGCGTCAATGAATTGCAAGCCGCCGATCGCACCCTTGAGCAAATCGTGCAGTTTTATATTGACAAAGCCCGCCGCCAAGGCACCTTAGTGACCAACAAAACCCCCACCCCTAGCGTCAACATTATTGGCATCACCACCCTCGGCTTCCACAATCAGCACGACTGCCGCGAGCTGAAACAACTCATGGCCGACCTTGGCATTCAGGTGAACCTTGTCATTCCTGCCGGTGCCAGCGTCCACGACCTTGCCCGACTGCCCCAAGCTTGGTTTAACCTAGTTCCCTATCGAGAAATTGGCGGTCTCACCGCCCAGTACCTAGAAGCCGAATTTGGCCAGCCAAGCGTCAGCATTACGCCGATGGGTGTGGTGGAAACCGCCCGCTGTATCCGTGCCATTCAAGCGGTGCTCAATGCTCAGGGGGCCAATGTGGACTATGAGGCCTTTATTGAGCACCAAACTCGCGAAGTGTCCCAAGCTGCTTGGTTTTCCCGCTCCATTGACTGCCAAAACCTCACCGGTAAAAAAGCAGTGGTCTTTGGGGACAATACCCATGCAGCGGCAATGACCAAAATTCTCAGTCGGGAAATGGGCATCCACGTTGTTTGGGCGGGGACGTACTGCAAATACGATGCCGATTGGTTCCGCGCAGAGGTGGCGGGCTTTTGTGACGAAGTACTCATTACCGATGACCACACCGTGGTGGGGGACGCGATCGCCCGCGTTGAACCCGCGGCCATCTTTGGCACCCAAATGGAACGCCATGTGGGCAAACGCCTCAACATTCCCTGTGGCGTCATTGCCGCTCCCATCCACATCCAAGACTTTCCCGTGGGCTATCGCCCCTTCTTGGGCTATGAGGGCACGAATCAACTGGTGGATTTAATCTACAACTCCTTCACCTTGGGCATGGAAGACCACCTGCTAGAGATTTTTGGTGGCCATGACACCAAGGAAGTGATTCACAAGGGGCTTTCCGCCGACTCGGATTTGACATGGACCGCGGATGGGCTAGCGGAATTAAACAAGATTCCCGGCTTTGTGCGCGGCAAGGTGAAGCGCAACACCGAAAAATTTGCCCGCGAACAGGGGATTAGCGAGATCACCGTAGAAGTGCTCTACGCTGCCAAAGAAGCCGTGGGGGCTTAAGTTTCACCTCTGGAACCTGTATGAACCTGACCCTTGCAGCGTATAGCGATTGGCATTTAACAAGCAATTGCTATGGTATTGCTGAAACGTTTCATTGCCCTTGGTTTACTGGCAGCAGGGGTTGGCTTTGCACCAAGTGCCCTTGCGCAGCGGGTGCCGCGTTTACGCCAAGGCATGAGCTATGCGGATGCCCGCCAACGCCTCCTTGATCGGGGTTGGCAACCCGTGGTTAATCCAGCAATGGTGAATCCGACAACAACGACCCCGATTGTGGCCTATCTCGTCGGTCAAGGCTATAGCGAACTGATGGGTTGTCAACTAATAGGGGGGGTGGATCTCTGCACCTTTCAGTTTCGCAATCGCAAGGGGCATCTTTTGGAAATTGGCACCGTGAATTTGCTCATTTTCCCCGGCGGCACGGTGACCAGTTGGGTACTGCGGAAGAATTCCCCCTAGGCGATTCTTGCGTATAATGGGGAGCCGTAACCTTTTTTAAGGAACCGCAGTATGGTGTCTTCTCCGATTAAATCTGAAGCCCCTGTTCGTCACGATGTTAAAGACTTGAGCCTTGCACCCTTAGGGCAGCAGCGCATTGAGTGGGCCAGTCGGGAGATGCCGGTACTGCGGCAGATTCGCGATCGCTTTGAGAAAGAAAAGCCCCTTGCCGGTATTCGCTTGGCCGCCTGTTGCCATGTGACCACAGAAACCGCCAATCTAGCGATCGCCCTCAAAGCCGGCGGTGCTGACGCGGTTCTTATTGCCAGTAATCCCCTCTCCACCCAAGACGATGTCGCCGCTAGCCTAGTGGTGAACTACGGCATCCCGGTCTTTGCCCAAAAAGGGGAAGACACCGCCACCTATATGCGCCACGTCAATATTGCCCTTGATCACCGTCCCAACATCATCATTGATGACGGCTGTGATGTGGTTGCCACCCTCGTCAAAGAGCGCCAGCACCAACTCAGTGACATTATTGGCACCACCGAAGAAACCACCACTGGCATTGTCCGCCTCAAGGCCATGTTCCGCGATGGCGTCCTCACCTTCCCCGCCATTAATGTCAACGATGCCGACACCAAACACTTCTTTGACAACCGCTACGGCACTGGTCAATCTACCCTCGATGGCATCATTCGGGCAACGAACATTCTGCTTGCCGGTAAAACCGTTGTCGTGGCTGGCTATGGCTGGTGCGGTAAAGGGACAGCGCTGCGGGCACGGGGCATGGGTGCCAATGTGATTGTGACGGAAATTGATCCTGTGCGTGCCATTGAAGCAGTCATGGATGGCTTCCGGGTCATGCCCATGCTTGAGGCGGCGCCCCTTGGGGATATTTTCATTACCGTGACGGGGAATAAGCATGTGATTCGCGCCGAGCACTTTGCCGTCATGAAAGATGGGGCAATGGTAGCCAACTCTGGTCACTTTGACATTGAAATTGACCTTGCCACCCTGAAAACCCTCGCCAAGGAAGTCCGCGTCGTGCGCAACTTCACCGAGGAATACATTCTCCCCAGCGGTAAATCCATCATTGTTTTGGGTGAAGGCCGCCTGATTAACCTTGCGGCTGCCGAAGGCCACCCCGCCAGTGTGATGGATATGAGCTTTGCCAACCAAGCCCTTGGCTGTGAGTATCTTGTCAAAAATAAAGGTCAGTTGGCAGCCGGCATCCACCCTATTCCCGCAGCAGTGGATCAAGAAATTGCCCGTTTGAAACTCCAAGCCATGGGCATTGCCATTGACACCCTCACTCCCGAACAGGTGGAGTACATGAACTCTTGGACCTCTGGCACTTAGACCCCCCATCCACCTGCAAAATCATTAGAACGTTGCGTGCTGCGTCCTAGCTAGGGCTAACCTCAGGGTGCAGCTTTTTATTTATCGCTTAATTTATTGTCATCAACAGCCTTTTTCTAAAATAGTGGCTACCGCTACCGGCTGTCATCTTGTTATAGAGCAATTTGGGCTGTTTTAGTTGTTTGGGCAGATTTAATCTCCCGCCCTGAAGTTAAGGTTAGATACAGTTTTGGCATATTTTTAATACGGAAACTGTATAGCGACAAAGAAAATGTAGCAAAATTTACAAATGTTCATGATTGACCTGCCTAAATTGGGTGTTCAAGTAACCCGTTGAAACCAAGGGCAACAACCGTGAGCAACAAAATTGAAGCCATTAAAAAAGAGAAAGATGTTTTAGCGGTTAAACAAGAGCTAGAGAAATTCGCAGCCATGGGCTGGGAAAACATTCCTGAAGCTGACCGCGATGTTCGCCTCAAGTGGCTTGGGATTTTCTTTCGCCCCGTTACCCCTAGCAGGTTCATGATGCGGCTGCGGGTACCCAATGGGATTCTCACCAGTCAACAACTGCGAACCCTTGGCGAAATTGTGGATCGCTATGGTGAGAACGGCAATGGTGACATCACCACCCGTCAAAACATTCAGATTCGGGGTCTGCCCATTGAGGATATTCCTGAAATCATAGAGCGGCTGCAAGCCTGTGGCCTGACCTCTGTGCAATCCGGCATGGACAATGTGCGCAACCTCACTGGATCGCCAGTGGCGGGCATTGATGCGGCCGAACTCATTGATACTCGCCCCTTGATCATGAAATTGCAGGCCATGATTACCAACAATGGTCAGGGGAATTTGGAATTTAGCAATCTACCCCGCAAATTCAACATTGCGATCGAGGGGGGGCGGGATAACTCTGTCCATGCGGAAATTAACGATGTTGCCTTTGTGCCTGCCTATCGGCAAGGGCGTTTGGGCTTCAATGTTTTAGTCGGTGGTTTCTTCTCTGCTCGGCGTTGCGCTGCCGCTATCCCCCTCAATGCTTGGGTGCCTCCCGATGATGCTGTGGTGCACCTCTCACGTGCCATCCTTGAAATTTTCCGTGACCATGGCCTACGGGGCAATCGCCAAAAAGCGCGGCTCAGGTGGCTGATTGATGAATGGGGTATCGAGAAATTCCGGGCAGCAGTCGCCGCTAAACTCCCCTTTGAACTCCTCAGTGCCGCTCCCAAGGATGAAATTGACTGGGACAAGCGAGATCATCTGGGGGTGCATTGCCAAAAACAGCGGGAGTTGAACTATGTGGGACTGCATGTGCCCGTAGGGCGCCTCTATGCCACTGATTTTTACGAGTTGGCACGGCTAGCTCAAGTCTATGGCCAATCGGAAGTGCGGCTGACCGTGGAGCAAAATCTGATCATTCCCCATGTACCTAGCGCTGTTTTACCAAGCCTGCTGCGCGAACCCCTCCTCACTAAGTTTCGGCCGGAACCACCGCCTTTAGAACGTGCCCTCGTTTCCTGTACGGGTGCTCAGTTTTGCAACTTTGCCCTCATTGAAACCAAAAATCGTGCCCTTGCCCTCGTCCGCTGGCTGAATCAACAACTGGTGCTCCCTCAACCGGTGCGCATTCACTGGACCGGGTGTCCCAACTCCTGTGGTCAACCCCAAGTAGCCGATATTGGCCTAATGGGTACAAAAGCCCGTCGTAACGGCGAAACCGTGGATGCCGTGGATTTGTACATGGGTGGCAAGGTCGGTAAGGATGCCAAGCTGGGCACCTGTGTGAAAAAAGCGATTCCCTGTGATGAACTGCCGGAGGTACTGCGCCAACTGTTGATTGATCACTTTGGTGCTCAGCCCATCAGTTCACATACGCTGCAGGTTCCGATACACGCTGAATTAGCCTTGTCGATTGTTTAGGAATTAAAGGATTTGTAAACCAATGGTGACTTTCTCCCGGCGTCACTTTCTCGTGACCGCTGCGGCTACAACGGCCGTGACATTGATCTCCCACGGTTGTGGTAATAGCCAGCAAACTAGTGATGTTGCCCAACCCACCACCCTAGCGGAAACTCCAGAAGTGATGGGAGCGAAACTGGGCTTTATTGCTCTGACGGACGCGGCTCCCCTGATTATTGCCAAGGAAAAGGGCTTGTTTGCCAAGTATGGGATGCCCGATGTGGAGGTGATTAAGCAGGCTTCTTGGGGCGTGACCCGCGACAACTTGGTCTTGGGTTCTGCCGGGGGTGGCATTGATGGTGCCCACATTCTCACACCAATGCCCTACCTGATGACCGTGGGAACCATTACCGGTGGCAAACCTGTACCCATGTATATCTTGGCGCGGTTAAACACAAATGGTCAGGGAATTGTCTTGGCCAATGCTTACAAGGATCTCAATATCAGGACTGACAGTAGCCCCCTGAAGGAGGCCTTTGCTAAAACCCGTGCTGAACGGCGTGCCCAGAATCAGCAAGAGCAGATCAAAGTGGCAGTGACATTTCCAGGGGGCACCCATGATCTGTGGATGCGCTACTGGCTGGCTGCCGGCGGCATTGATCCTGAGAAGGACGTTTCTGTGATCGTTGTGCCTCCTCCGCAAATGGTGGCCAATGTGAAAACTGGAACCATGGAAGCTTTCTGTGTGGCTGAGCCATGGCCACAACAAGCGGTGAATCAAAAGGTGGGGGTTGATGCTATTACCACGGGTGAATTTTGGCAGGATCATCCTGAGAAATCGCTGACTTTGCGGGCGGATTGGGTTGATCAGCATCCGAAGGCCACTAAAGCTCTATTGATGGCTGTGATGGAAGCACAACAGTGGTGTGACCAACCTGAAAATAAACCAGAAATGGTCAAGATAATTGCCCAGCGGCAATGGTTGAAGGTACCCGAGAAGAATATTTTGGATCGCTCCCTCGGTAAGTTTGACTTTGGCAATGGCCGTACCTTTGACAACCCCGATCTAGCGATGAAGTTCTGGCGAGACAATGCCTCTTATCCCTACCAAAGTCATGATCTGTGGTTCCTGACGGAGGACATTCGCTGGGGGTATTTGCCGCCGAATATGGACACTAAAGCTCTCATCCAAAAAGTAAACCGTGAGGATCTGTGGCGCGAAGCCGCTCAAGCGATGGGGGTGCCGGCAGCGGAAATTCCCACCACCACCTCTCGGGGCGTGGAGACCTTTTTTGATGGTGTGGCCTTTGATCCCCAAAATCCTCAGGCCTACTTGAGTGGTTTGGATTTGAAAAAAGTTTAGAGGTAAAGAGCAATGGCAAGTTCTTCTATGGGTTTCACTCAATCTCGACGGCGGCGCTGGTTAAAGCATCTCAAGAAGTCAGCGATGTTCCGCAAAGTGGTACTGGGTAGTTTGGGGGCGCTGTGTTTCTTGGTCATTTGGCAGTTTGTCTGCATGGCGGGGCTACTTCGCCTGCCAACGCCCCTCACTGTTATTACTGAAACTTGGGGGTTGATAGTTGATCCCTTTTATCAAGGGAGTGGCACGGATGTGGGGTTGGGGTGGCAAATTCTCTCCAGTCTGCGGCGGGTGGCCGTTGGCTTTTCCTTGGCAGCAGTCATTGGAGTGGGGCTGGGGATGCTGATTGGCTCTAGTCGAGTGCTCTACGATGCAGTGGATCCCATTTTGCAGGTGTTGCGTCCGGTGCCCCCCCTTGCGTGGTTGCCCATTTCCTTGGCGGCTCTGCGGGACAATGAACCGGCAGCGATTTTTGTGATCTTCATTACCGCAATTTGGCCGATTATCATCAACACAATTGTTGGTGTGCAGCAAATTCCCAAGGACTACAAGAATGTGGCACGGGTGTTGCAGCTCTCCCGCAAGGATTATTTCCTGAATATTCTCGTACCAGCAACGGTGCCCTATGTGTTTACGGGGCTGCGCATTGGCATTGGGCTGTCTTGGTTGGCGATTGTGGCAGCGGAGATGCTCATTGGCGGTGTCGGCATTGGCTTCTTTATTTGGGATGCCTGGAACAGTTCTCTGATTAGTGAAATTATTGTTGCCGTGATCTATGTCGGCATTGTCGGCCTGGTTCTGGATCGCTCGGTGGCCTTTGTGGGTTGCCTGCTCAGCCACGGTGAAGAGGCGCATTCCTAGCTCCCTCACGTAACCCATCCTCCCCTCTTTTCCCCTTACTGTCGAACATTAGGTTGTTTAACCCTATGGCCAAGTCTTTACCGTTTATTGAAATTGACCATGTGGATCAGGTTTTTGATCTGCCCGGGGGCGATCGCTACATTGCTCTCAAGAATATCCACCTCGAAATCCAAAAAGGGGAGTTTATTTCCCTTGTCGGTCACTCTGGCTGCGGCAAGTCCACGCTCTTGAATATCATTGCTGGCTTTCAGCGGCCTAGCAGTGGTGGCGTGGTGATGGCAGGACGGCAGGTGACGGAACCGGGTCCCGATCGCATGGTGGTGTTCCAAAACTATTCGCTGTTGCCTTGGAAAACGGTGTACCAGAATGTGGCCTTGGCGGTGGCGGCGGTGCTGGGGCATTTGAGCAAGGCAGAGCAACGACAGCGGGTAGAGGCGGCGCTGGAACAGGTGCACCTCAGTAAAGCCCGCGAGAAGTTCCCTGCCCAACTGTCGGGAGGAATGAAGCAACGGGTGGCGATCGCCCGTGCCTTGGCGATTCAACCGGAGGTACTCCTGCTGGATGAACCCTTTGGTGCCCTTGATGCTTTGACGCGAGGCTCTTTGCAGGATGAGTTGATGCAAGTGTGTCAGGGCAGTCAAACCACCTGCATTATGGTCACCCATGATGTGGATGAGGCACTACTGCTTTCGGATCGCGTGGTGCTGCTCACCAACGGCCCTGAAGCCCACATTGGCCAAATTCTCAAAATTCCCTTTGCCCGTCCCCGCAATCGCCATGACGTGCTCAACCATCCCAGCTACTATGGCCTGCGCAATGAGATGATTGCCTTTCTCAATCAGCAGAAACGCCGCCGTCCCTCCTTGACGGTACCGGCCATTGCGCCAACTACCCCCGTGGAACTGACCCTTGGCTTTATGCCCCTCATGGACAGTGCCCCCCTCATTGTCGCCAAGGAAATGGGCTTCTTTGCTAAGTATGGTTTGGAGTCAGTCACGCTGCATCGCGAAGAAAGCTGGCAGGACTTGGTGATGGGGGTGATCGCGGGTCGCTTGACGGGCGCTCAACTGTTGGCGGCCATGCCCTTAGCCATGACCTTGGGGTTAAACGGTCAGCCTTCACAACCGCTGATGACCTCGTTGGTACTGAGTCGCAATGGCAATGCCATCACCTTTAGTCGCCAGTTGTGGCAGCAGGGGGTGAAGACTGCTGAAGATCTGCGCGCCTATATTCAGCGCACGGGCGATCGCCCCCGGCTGGGAGTGGTTCATGCCGCATCAATGCACAACCTCCTGTTGCGGTACTGGCTGGCCGCCGCTGGCATTGACCCCGATTACGATGTCGAGTTGTTGGTGATTCCCCCCTCCCAAATGATCTATCACCTCAAGGCCGGCCATATCAGTAGCTTTTGTGTCGGTCAACCGTGGAACTCCCATGCAGTGCGCGAGGGTATTGGGGTGATTGTCGCTACGGATTTGGAGATTTGGTCGGGGCACCCGGAAAAAGTTGTGGGCATGCGTTCCGATTGGGTGCAGGCCAACCCGCAGCTACACCAAGCGTTGGTCAAGGCATTGATCGAAGCCTGTGAGTACTGCGATACGATCAAACATCGCCCCGAAATTGCCCAACTGCTTTGTCGGCCAGAGTATGTGGGGTGTACTCCTGAGGATGCCTATGCCGGCTTTGTGGAACCCCTTGATCGGGGGGATGGCATTGTTGCTGCTTTTCAACCCCGGTTTCACCAGTTCTATGTGGATCGCTCTCCCTGTCCTGGGCGGTTGGAAGGGCTGTGGATCATGACCCAATTGGCTCGCTGGCAACTTACGCCCTTCCCGAGAAACTGGCTAGAAATTGTTGAGCAGGTGCGGCGAGTCGATCTCTTTGGGGCGGCAGCGCGGGAACTGAAGGTTGTAGATAATGAGCCAGATCGTTCTGCCTTTGCTCTTTTCGATGGACTGCCCTTTGACCCCGATAATCCCCTTGGCTACATTGAGGCGGCTGCGATTCGCCGTGGCCTTGATATTCGCACTGTTGATCCCCAAGAGGTTGTTGCTGTCTAGGTATTTTTGAGAGAAGTCTATGGAAACCCTCTATCGTCTTGATCCCCATTTAACGGCCACCCAGCATCTACGCATTGATGGGGTGAGCAAAGCCTACCCTACGGCTAATGGCGACCATGTGGTACTTGAGGATATTCACCTTGAGGTGAGCAGCGGCGAATTTGTCTGTTTCATTGGCCATTCCGGCTGCGGCAAAACCACACTCTTGAATATGGTTGCGGGTTTTACAGCACCAACACGAGGGGAAATTACTCTCAATGGCGTGCCCGTGCGCCGTCCGGGGCCGGATCGCATGATGGTGTTTCAAAACTACGCGCTGCTGCCTTGGTTGACGGCCTATCAAAATATTGAGCTAGCAGTGAAGTCCGTTTATCCCCAGAAAACTCGCCAACGCCGGCGCCAAATTGTCGAGGAGCACTTGGAACTGGTGGGGCTAACAGCGGCTGCCCACAAACGCCCTGCTCAACTGTCGGGGGGAATGAAACAACGGGTGGCGATCGCCCGCGCCCTCGCCATTCGCCCTGAAGTGTTGATTTTAGATGAACCCTTTGGTGCCCTCGATGCCATCACGAAGGAGGAGTTACAGGATGAACTCTTAAAGATTTGGCGCAGGCACCGACTGACGGTACTGATGATTACCCACGACATTGATGAGGCGCTGTACCTCGCGGATCGGGTGGTGATGATGACCAATGGCCCTGCCGCCCGCATTGGCGATATTGTGAAGATTCCTTTTCCGCGGCCACGGCAGCGATCGCAACTCCTTGAGGATCCGCAGTACTACGATCTCCGCAACCAAGTGGTTGACTTTCTGTACACGCGGTTTGGGCACTAAGTAGCGTATGAGTACCCCACGGGTTGGCTCGTTAGCCGTTCAGTCCAGTCGTTACCTCTGCTACTACCGCAATACCAGCGAGAGCGTTCAGCAGATTTATTTGTCAAATCAGCCCACTTGGCAACAGGTGGTGTTTCCGAGGCAAGAGCTTTTTTTCTATGGCGATGCTACAGCGGATCTGATCATTTGCTCGGAGCAAGGGGTCAGGTGCTGTTCCTGTGAATTCCTGCGGGTTGAGGAAAAAGGGCGTGCTGTGCCTGAACCAAGTGAGCCAGTGTCCTCGCTGTGTCCCTACTGTGGGGTGGGCTGTGGCTTAGAAGCAGTCCCTCAAGGCAAGGGAGCCTATAAAATTCGGGGCGATCGCCAGCATCCCTCCTCCCAAGGTATGGTCTGTGTCAAGGGGGCAACTATTCTAGAAGCCCTTGATCGCGATCGCTTGGTCTACCCCCTGTGGCGGGAGCGTTTGGATCAGCCCTTTACGGTCATTTCGTGGGACGAGGCCATGACCCGCCTTGTGGAACGCATCCAATGGGTGCGCCGTGAGCGGGGCGCCGATGCCATTTGTATGTACGGTTCCGGTCAATTTCAAACCGAGGACTACTATGTGGCGCAAAAGCTGATCAAGGGCTGTTTGGGTACGAACAACTTTGATGCCAACTCGCGGCTATGTATGTCCTCGGCAGTGTCGGCCTACATGGCCAGCTTCGGTGCTGATGGCCCCCCCTGCTGCTACGACGATTTGGAGGCCACCGATTGTGCGTTCCTCATGGGTACTAATACTGCCGAATGCCATCCCATTGTCTTTAATCGTCTGCGCAACCACCACAAGCGCGATCGCCGCGTCAAGCTGATTGTGGTCGATCCGCGGCGCACCCCGACAGCGGAAGTGGCGGATCTGCACCTTGCCATCCGCCCCGGCACGGATATTGATCTGCTCCACGGCATTGGCCATTTGCTACTGCAATGGGGACAGATCGATGCTGAGTTTATAGAGGAGTGTACCCAAGGCTTTGCCGAGTATGTAAAGCTGCTGGCGGCCTACACCCCAGACTGGGTAGCGAAACGCTGTGGCATTGCTCAAAGTGATCTAGAACAGGCGGCTCGCTATTGGGGGCATGCCCAAGCGGTACTCTCCCTCTGGTCAATGGGCATTAACCAGTCCGCTGAAGGGACGGCCAAAGCTCGTTGTCTCATCAATCTCCACCTGTTGACGGGGCAAATTGGCCGCCCAGGGAGTGGTCCTTTTTCGCTGACGGGGCAACCCAACGCCATGGGGGGGCGCGAAGCCGGCGGCTTGAGCCATCTGTTGCCCGGCTATCGCCAAGTGACGAATCCACAGCATCGCCAAGAGGTAGAGGACTTTTGGGGACTGCCGCGAGGGCAAATAAGCGATCGCCCCGGTCGCACGGCATGGCAAATTGTCGAAGGTCTAGAACAGGGAGAAGTGGGTCTGCTGTGGATTGCGGCCACCAATCCTGCGGTTAGCTTTCCCCATTTAGAACGTGCTAAAGCCGCCTTTCTGCAATCCCCCTTTACGGTCTACCAAGATGCCTACTTTCCCACTGAAACAGCAGCCTATGCCCATCTGATTTTGCCGGCGGCGCAATGGAGTGAGAAAACAGGTGTGATGACCAACTCTGAACGCCGCGTCACCCTTGCCCCCGCCTTTCGATCGCCCCCCGGTCTGGCTCGCCCTGATTGGGAAATTTTTGCTGAGGTGGGGCGCCGCTTGGGATATGGGCATCTCTTCCCATTTGTCGATGCCGCTGCCGTCTATGCTGAATTTGTCCAACTCACTGCCGGTCGCCCCTGCGATCAATCGGGTCTGAGCCACGAACGCCTTGCCCGTTTAGGCGCCTTGCAGTGGCCCTGTCCTGCCGGTATGGATGATGCAGAAGCCCGCAAACCCAAACGCCTCTATACTGACTGGCGATTTCACACCCCCAATCAACGGGCATATTTTTGCCTTGCTCATAGTCAAGGGGTGGCTGAACCCACCGATAACCTCTATAGCTTTACCCTGACAACGGGTCGTCTCTACGGCCACTGGCACACGCAAACCCGTACCGGTCGCATTGCCAAAATTCAAAAAATGCACCCCGATCCCTTTGTGGAAATGCACCCCGACGATGCCGCAAACTTACATCTCAAAGACGGAGATTGGGTGGAGGTGCGATCGCGCCGCGGTCAAGTGTGCCTGCCGGTCATCCTCACCAAGGCCATTCGTCCGGGCACTCTCTTTGTACCCATGCACTGGGGCTTTCTCTTTGCTGATAGCGGTGAGGCAAACCAACTGACCCATCCCATTGCCTGTCCGGTCTCAAAGCAGCCAGAACTCAAAGCCTGTGCGGTGCAGGTGCTGCCCCTGAAGTTGCGGCAGACGCCCCATACCCCCACCATGCAGGAAAGCGGCACTGCCCTCAAGCAATGATAGAATCTGATTCCCTGTGGAGGGTTATGGCTATTGATGTCCCACTTCTTTGAGTTTGAGGCCGAATTCACGGCTTCGTTACGCTGTATTCCAATGATTGTTCGCTATAAACTAGATCTATGTGGGGTCAAGCTGAAGCTGCTCCACTGGCATCAACTTTCCCAAGAACAGCGACAATGGCTCGTGGTGACTCCCTGCGACACCCCCGAAGCTCAGGCAGACTATCGTCAGCAACTGCGGGATTGGGTGACCCACACCCATGGAACCCCACCGAGTGATATAGAGATTCCCCAACCCTACCCTTGGGACATCACCACTGAACTGCCAGAGACAGTGCAGCAACAACTGATCAAGGTATCTCACCACAGCTTGACGGTGGAAAAATGGTCAGCCCTGACCCCCCTCCAACGCTTTGCCCTTGTGAAGCTCAGCCAGCCCGGCCACGAGAATCGCAATTTTTGGCCAGCATTGCAGGAATTTGGTCTGGCCTAGAGGGCTAAGAGAGTTGTAGTGGCATTTTTCTGCTGAGGTAGTACAGAGTTGTACCAACGAGGGTGCCCACTAAGAAGCCTTGGGGCACACTGAGGGCGATCGCCCCCACTAAGAGGGTAATCATCCAATTTGCGGGCATGGCGGCTTGATCTTTAATAAAGCCCATGAGTACCCACGCTTCAAACAAAAGAATGACCCCCAAAATCGAGAGGGGAAAAATTTCCAGCAGCTTATCCACACTGGAACCAAAGAAGAGACCCAAGAGAAGGTAGAGACTGCCATAGATCACCACCGCCCCACCTGTGCGGGCACCAAGGGCATAGTGTCCTGCCAAACCGCTACAGCCATGGCAGAGGGGGACGCCACCAAAGAAGGGCAGGATCAAGTTGGTGAGGCTATACGTGAGGCCAATTTGGCGAATCGAGAGGGGGCGATCGGGAAAGAGATCGTGGACAGTTTGCTGGGTTGCAATCACTGCATTGGCGATCGATAGGGGTAACTGCGGCAGTGCCAATAGCACGAGTCCGGGAATCAAGGCCTGAGGATCTAAAGGCCGCAGGTAGGGAAGCTGCCAAGCAATGGTTAACTGCAATTCGGGCTCAGCCAGAACACGGCTAATCGCTACACCCACCCCCAGCAATACCACCAGTAACCCTGCGGGAACTCCCCGTTCCTTGGGCAAAAGGAGCAAGATCAAAAAGCCCATAACACCCAACAGATAACCAAAGAGGTCACCCGCGGGCAAGTAGGTCTTGAGGGCAACGGCGGCTAGGGACAGTCCCAGTCCCAATTGACAGCCCCGCACCACGGGCTGGGGAATCCAGCGAGCCAGCCGGGTCAGGATTCCGGTGGACGTTAACACCAACATCATTGCTCCTACCATCAGTCCCCCGGCCCAAAGGATAGATCCAGTGAGTTTTTCCGTCATCACAATTACAGCCATTGCCTTTAGGGGCTGCATGGGCATGGGAAGGCCATAGAATACCCCCGTGAGAATTTGCGCTACGCCAAACAAAGTGAAGACGTTAGCACTATCCAACTGGGCAGCCATGATCATCCCCACCAACAGGGGCAAATCCGTACCCAAATCACCAAAACTGCCACTGAGTTCTTGCCAATTAAAGCGCAGTCGCTCCCGCAACACCTATATCTTCTCCAACATGGTTTGCAATTTCTGTAGGTGTTGAGCCACCCGACCACTACGGAGGAGTTCGCTGCTGAGTGCGAGTCCGGAATTGAGACTATCGGCTTTGCCCCCCTGCCACAGGTAAAATCCACTATTCCAGATCACAGAGGTGGTGAGGGGTTGCTCCTCTGCGGCTAAAACAGCAGCCATCATTTTTGTAGCGGTCGTTGTCTCCTCTGACCAAGGCACATTACTGCTGGCCATACCATACTCTTGGGGATGGAGACGCAGGCGTTGCCAAGGAGGGTCTTGATCACGGGCAAGGCCGATAATGGCGGTGCGATCGCGGGGCAAATCACAACTGCCTTCAAGACCTTTGACGGTAGTAAATTCATGAACACCGTGGAGATAGAGGGCATCGCGCATGATCCCTTCCGTCGGCGGATGAACAAACCCTGCTACGAGGTGACTGCGCCCTTGGTAAGGATTCCAGATTAATTCCAATGTGGCAATGGGGGGACGTTTACCAATTTGCTCCCGGTAGGGGACTAGCCCTTGGGCTGCTGGAAAATGACGCGGGAGATAGACAAAACCTAAACCCGTTTGCTCTAGGCAGTGGGCAATTTGCTCTAGGGTTAGGGTTGACCAGTCCACCCCCAAACATCGCCACAGCTCAATGAGGGGAATGCCTTCTTTGGTGGGTATGCGATCGCCCCCGTGTTGAAGTACTGGAATCCCAGCAGCCGCCAAAACCAATGCTGTTAAAGGACTCAGGGGAAACGTGCGATCGCGACCATCGTAGGGCTGACTGAGGATCATCACGGGGCAACTGGTCTCAACCGCTGGAATTTTCGGCCCTAGCTCGTTGTAGGTATCGAGCATACCCGCCATCTCTTCCGAGGTGGGTCGCTTAATCCGATGAGCAATCAAAAACGCCCCAATTTGGGCAGGGGTTGCCACCTGCTCCAGCATGAGTTGCAACGCCAAGGCTGCCTCGGCGCGGCTCAGGTCTTTGTGGGTGTGGGCACCACTGCCGACTTTTTTAAGGAGATCACGAAAAAGAGGACTCATGGGCAGCCTGCTGGCGGATCAACGTAAGCAACTGGGCAACGGGCGGTAAGGTCAGGCGATCGCGGGTGGTAATGGCCAACACCTGACGCAGGGGCAGTGGCGTGGATAAATCACGAATCCCTAGGGCAGGATCGTGGAGCGCTTCCTTGAGGGCAGAGCGCGGCAGCAAGGCAACCATCTCACTTTCGCGGATCACAGCAATAAACGCATCAGGCGTGTTGAGTTCAAGAGCGGGTTGCCAAGGTAAACCCCGACGGCTAAATTCTTCAGCCACCAAGCGGCGCATGCCATAGCCATCCTTAAATACCACATGGGGAACGCGAGCTAGTTCTTGCCATGTCAAGGTCTCATTAACAGCGAGGGGATGTTCAGCCGCCATTAGCACTTGCACAGGCTCACTGTACAGCGGTTCAATCACCCATTCCGCCTGTTTTAAGAGGTGGCGATCGCCCATGACAATTGCTAGATCTACTAGGCTATCCTGCAAGACTTTGAGGGCGCGATCGCTCCCTAGGGCAGTCACCCGCAACTGCATTTGGGGAAATGCTTGGCAAAACGTCGGTAACAGCGTGGGCAAAAAGTAGCGGCAAATGGAGTGAATAGCGGCAATGCAGAGTTCCTGCTGCTGGCCATTTTGCATGGCTTTGAGTTCAGCATTGGCGGCCTGCCACTCTTGCCAGATGCGATGGGCACGGCGCAAAAACAAGTCCCCCGCCACAGTTAACTTGGCGCGATTCGAGCGGTGAACAAGTTGCATCCCCAAACTTTCTTCTAGAGCTTGAATTTGCCGACTAATTGTGGGTTGCGTCACCCCACACCGCCGCGCTGCCGCTTGAAAACTCCCCGTTTCAGCAACAGCTAAAAAAGATTGAAACTGATCAAGTCGCATAATACTTGCTGTGTTCTCCCTCTGCGTCTATGTCTATTGATGCAATTGTGGCTCTTGTGGCTCTTCATCTTATGCAACTTTCGGATAGTAAAGGGTGTTAATTGATACAGTTTCTTGAGAATGTCCTACAGCATACCCTCTTGGTTCCAGCGCTGAATGAGGTAAACTGATTGGTCATACTTGCCCTCCCATGCCAGTTCTGTTTCTTCTGTGCGCATTTGAGAGGTTAGGCTATACTCAAAGCGTCATGAATGTTACTCAAGAATATGAGCTATAGCTTGGACTGACGAGAGCGGGTTGTCTCCTACATCCAGCAAGGTGGCAAAATTAGTGAAGCAACTCAAATCTTCCAAGTCAGTTGCGCCACTATCCATCGCTGGCTGAAGCGAGACGACTTAGCCCCCACGGTTGTCCCCCGTCGTCATCAAACAGACCGTAATGGTGATGCTCACGGCAATACACCCAAGTAGCTGGCTCATTTAGATAGTATTCCTTTTTCCAAATGGGTAGGCGGTGTTTAATTTCATCAATGATGTAGGCCGCACCAGCAAAGGCTTGTTGGCGATGAGGCGCCGTCACCCCTACCCACACAGCAATCTCGCCAAGAGTTAGCGTTCCATAGCGATGGCTGGCGATCGCCCCCAGCAAGTCAAATTTCCCAATGGCTTCTGCTAGGATCTGTTCTCCTTCTTTAAGAGCCAAGGCAGGATAGACCTCGTATTCTAGGGCAGTGACGATCTTGCCGTGGTTGTGATTGCGCACCCAACCCTCAAAGCTAACAAAGGCACCGGCTCGCAAGTTGGCTAGGGGCTGCCACAACTGAGCTGGCTCTAGGGGAGTATTGGTTAGGGAAAATTGCTTGATCACCATCGCTTAGTTAACCCCCGGCAACAGGGGGAATAAAGACGACCTTATCTCCAGCTCGTAGGGGTTGATCCAGTGTCACAAACGTATCATTAGCCGCAACCTTAACATGGGTCAGATCAAGGGTAAACCCGTACTGGGTCTTTAGTTCTTGGTATAGCTCGCCATAGGTTTGGGCGGTGGTCACTCGCTCCTCCTGTTCCCGTTGGCTTTGCTCGCGTAACTGGGCAAAGTAGTGTAGATGAATAGTTTTAGGGCTGTCGGACATGGTGTAGGGCTTCCAGATAATCTTCAGGGGTGTTGATGTTGGCAGTAATGGTCGGCTGGGGTGGGGCAATCCGCTGGCAGGGCGATCGCTGGAGAATTTTCACAGGGCAGTAGATCCCTTCTGCATAGGCGGCCTCAAATACCGGCAGAGCTTGGGGGGTATAAATGGCACACAATGGCTCTGGGAAACCCTCTTGGGGATGGTGATAGCAGGTGGCCACCACATCTTCGCGGTAATGGTGCAACAGGGGCGCAAGGGTTTCTGTGGTCAAATAGGGCAAGTCACAGGCCACCACTAACCAGTTCACGTGGGGATAGGCACGTAAAGCTGTTAGGATGCCGGCAATGGGGCCAATCTGAGGCAGGGTATCGGGGAGGGTTGGCAAATCGGCAAGGGGAGTCCCCTGCCATTGATTGGGTTGCGCTGAGAGAAAGACTTGTTCGCAGGATTGAGCCAACAAATTGTAGAGGTACTGGGCATGGGGTTCGCCGTAGTAGTCTAGCAGGGCTTTGGCCTGACCCATGCGCTGACTCTGGCCGCCAGTGAGCACAAGGCCGTAGAGGGGATATTGGCCGAGGGTTTTCTTGCCACCACTTTTCGCCAGCAGGCGCACCTCGCGAATCACAATATGGGGGCTGAGGGCTTTGGCCATGTCGTAGATTGTGAGGGCTGCGATCGCCACCCCATGCAGGCTTTCCATTTCCACCCCGGTGCGATCGCGGGTTTTGACCTCACAGCGCAGGCGAATTCTAAGGCCACTCTCAAGTGACTCGATATCCGTCTCAAAGCGACAACTGGTAATCGGCAGCGAATGGCAAAAGGGAATGACTTCAGCGGTGCGTTTTACCGCCATTGTGCCAGCAATAATCGCCGTTTGCACCACAGGCCCTTTCGTGAGAAAGAGATCTCCCCCTTGCACATAGGCCTGAAAGACTGGTGGCAATTCAATCAGGGCTTCTGCCACCGCTCGGCGATCGCTCACGGCCTTCTCGCTAATATCCACCATCTGGGGTTGTTGGTGCTCATTGATGTGGGAGAGCATCCTCCTAGCCTCCAATCTGGTGCATCGCATGGTGAACTTCTGCTCCGCGCAAGCTGGGTTTCATGCCCAACACTTGCTCATAGGCGGCATACCGTTCCCTTTGACTTAAGCCCCGTAGGGACACCCCCGCCTCCTTAAACAGGCACGCTCGCAGGACACCACCCGCAGACAAGCGCCAACGGGAGCAGTGGCCACAAAAGGGTTGGGATTCTGAAGCGATAAAACCAATCTGCCCGCCACAGGCCGTCTCAAAGTTAAACGAAGTGGAATCCAAAGGACGTGGCACAGGTCGCAGATCATAATGCTGACGCAAGCGCTCAATCATCGTGGCAGCACTAACAAAGCGATCGCCCCCCAAGTGGCAAGCATAGCCAATGCGCATCAGCTCCAAAAAGCGCACCTCAATCCCCAACCCCTTGGCGTACTCCACCATCGGCACCAGTTCGTGATCATTGACACCCGCCATAACCACCATGTTCAGCTTCACCTGAAACCCTTGGTGAACCGCAGTGGCCACCGCCGCCTTCACCGTTTCCAAGTGGTGGCCATGACTAATGGCGGCAAAGGTTTCGGGGTCTAGGCTATCCAGACTGATATTCAAACGCCGTACCCCATATTGTTCCAAGAGGGGCAAAAAGGGCACCAAGCGAATCCCATTCGTGGTTAAGCTTAGCTCTGGCACCCCCACTGCCACCAAGGCTGCGACAATCTCAGCAAACTCGGCTCGCAGGAGCGGTTCACCCCCCGTTAGGCGCACCGACTCAATCCCCAGTGCCACCAGTTCAGCCACAATCGTGGCATACTCTGTGGGGCTTAAATAGGTCTGGGGGGGCATAAAGGCGGCATCCACGGGCATACAGTAAGTACAGCGCAAATTACAGCGATCGGTAACCGACAGGCGCAACTTGCGAATGTGTCGCCCTTGGTTATCCAGCAAACGTTGGCTAGGGATAGCTGTGGTGACAACCATCCGCCCTAACTCCACGGAAAATAGCGATAGCACTCCCCAGCGGCAAATATCCCTTGCGAGGCAGGTAGTTCCAAGAAGCCATCACTGTCAGCCAAGGCCAAAAAATCACCAGAGTTTTGCATCGGACGGGGGTGGGCAATCAGTTCAGCAGTTTTCGTGGTTTCTAGTTTAACGGGTAAAAAGTAGGTTAAGGGCTTCTCAAAAGAGAAGGGAGTGGCCAAGCGGGCATAGAGGCGTGGCATGTCCAAAATATAGCGGTGTAAACACACCAAACTGGAGACGGGGTTCCCCGGCAAGCCAAAGACTGCCGTTTGCTGCGTGTGATCCACCCCAAACCAGAGGGGTTTTCCGGGGCGCTGAGCGACACCGTGGATATATTGCTGCACGCCATGATCGCGCCACAGTTGCGGTAAATAGTCAAACTTGCCCTTGGAAACGCCGCCGCAATAAATCAGGAGATCGTACGCTTGGCTCGCTTGGCAGTAGTGGGTTGCCAGTTGCAGCGGATCATCGGGTAAATGGGTGATGCTGACGTGGCTGTACCCTTGGCGCTTGAGGGCAGCCATTAGGGCGTAGGCATTGGAGAGGCGCAGTTGATGGGGTTGAGGGACGTGGTCTGGCGGAATCAGTTCATTGCCGGTGGCAACAATTTGAGTGCGGGGGGTGCGCTGGACACAAACTTCGCTCTGCCCCACAGAGGCAAGAATGCCCCAAGCCGGACTGTGTAGAGGGGTACCTGCCGCCAGCACCTGTTGACCCGCCGGCGCATCACTGCCACAGCGGTGAACAAATTGATAGGGCGACCACAGTTCGGCGTGGCGGATATGGGCAATGCCGTCACGAATTTCCAGAGCCTCGTAGGGAATGACCAGATCGCAGTTCTGGGGCAACGCGGCACCAGTCATCACTTCCAAGCAGGCCTGTGGATCCGTCAACGTGGGGGGTACCTCACCAGCAGGGACAACCCCCAGAATCGGGAAGGCACGCTGACCAGATTCATAGGCGGCCCACCGCAGGGCAATACCATCCATCATGATGCGGTCAATGGGTGGGTAGGGGCGATCGCTGGTAATGGCTCCTGCTAGTCGGCTGTACTGAGGCTCAGTCAAAGAGATGGTCTCTGTGCCCCAATCGGGCAAATGCTGCTGAATCAGGTCAACGGCTGTTTCGACGGAAATCATTTTCTAGACAGGATTAACTGCGAAATAGGCGGCAGTAGAGCGTTTCGTGCTGCATACTGGCGAGGGCTAAGCCCAAGGTACAGCTTTCTATAGCTATTCCAATAAAGAATGAGACATTATCCAGCACAATACTTGCGAATCACCTCATCAATCGAACTGTTTGACCCTGCATACATCCGCGCTCGCTTCAACGCACTGAAGTCGTGCT